>VGDY01000018.1 GCA_016869555.1 Alphaproteobacteria bacterium
CGTCGCAACTCTTCCGCTACCGCTGGTTCCGTCTCAAGCCGCTTGATCGGCCGCGCCATCGCAGCCCTCCATCATGCAAATCAATTGCAAACCAATAATAGTCGATATTTAAGAGACAGGACACTAGCTGTGGCGGAAAGGCAACATTTGTCAAAAATATTACTGTATGCGTATGAATCTATACAGTTTAAAATGCTTCCATTCAGGACTTTCTTTGATTGACCGGGCGCCATGCCAAATTTAGCTTCAGTCAAACTTCGCGAGAGCGAAGAGAGACAACGCACAAACCTCCCTGGCGGTTCCCGATGAGCGACGTTAAATCTCCAATATCGCTACGAATGCTGATTCGGTCGCATTCGCATAGCCGCGGCGCGGATCTTACTGCGGTAAAGGCGTTGGGCGTCGCCGCGGCGCTCGCGTCGAGCGTCAGCGCCTCGGCTCTAGCGCAGTCGGCGTCGACCACGCTGCCGCCCGTCAAAGTCGACGCGCCGCATGAAAAGCCGCGCGCGGCCATGCCGGCCCAACCCAAGCCGATCGCCGTCGCTCAACCGCGTCCAGCGCATCATCCGGCCGTCAATTCGCAGGCTGCGGGTCAACGTCGCGGCGCGCCGGGCGCATCGACCGGGGGAGGGCAGGGGGCGGGAAGCGGGGGGCTTCCGATCCTCGCCACGGCGCCGAACGCCAATCCTTACGCTGATCCGGTCGCCCCCTATAAGGTCGATCGGCTGTCTTCGCCAAAATTCACCGAACCGGTGCTCAACACGCCGCGCACGATCACGGTGCTGACCAAGGAAGTGCTCGACGACAAGAACGCCTTCACCTTGCGCGAAATCGGCCGCAGCACGGCGGGCGTGACCCTGGGCACCGGCGAAGGCGGCAACGCCTTCGGCGATCGCTTCTTCATTCGCGGTTTCGACGTTCGCAACGACATTTTCGTCGACGGCATCCGCGACCCGGGCGTCAGCATTCGCGAGAATTTCTACACCGAGCAGGTTGAGATTCTACGCGGTCCCGGGTCGACATTCGCCGGACGCGGCACCGCCGGCGGCGCGATCAATATCGTCACAAAACAGGCGACTGATCGCGATTTCGTCGATCTCACAGGCATCGGCGGCTTTTCCGACCACATGCGGCGGATAACGCTCGATGTGAACAAGGCGATCACCCCGATCCTCGCGGTGCGCGTCAATGCTCTCTATCATGACTCGAATGTGGCGGGACGCAGCTTTATCACCGACTATCGCGACGGCGTCGCCGGCTCGGTGGTGTTCAAGCCCCTCCCGGATTTGACCCTCACCGGCCAATATACGCATGTCTATCAGAACGGCTTTCCGGACTTTGGCGTGCCGTATAATCGAATCTGGAATCGGCCGTTCCCGGAAGGCGTCATTCCCCGCTACAATTGGTATGGGTTCGTCAACCGCGACTTCCAGGTTGCGCTGCAGAATTTCGGCACCTTCACCGCCCATTATCGCTATAACGACAACCTCGTGTTCGACAACCGGTTTCGGCAGAGCCGTTCGGTCCTGGATTATATCGGCTCGTTGACGCAAAGCGCCAACCTCTTCGCCGGCACCGTGAATATCGGCGCACAAAGCCGCTATCAGGTGGTGAACACGCTCGACAACCAGACCGAGGCGACGCTCAAAATCGAAACCGGGCCCGTCAAGCATGCGCTGGTCGCCGGCGTCGAATTCGCCCGCGAAGGCGTGACGCGCACCAACTACCAGGGACTGGTGTCGGAGTTGAACGGCACGCCTTCCGTCGGCAACTCCATTACCTGCAATCTCTATCTGCCATGCACCTATCGTCCGTTCCTGACGACGCCCTATCGGAACACCAATCCGACGCGAATCGCCGTCGACACAAAGTCAGGCTATCTGATCGAGACCGCGAATTATCAGGACGTCGTGCTTGTCAACGGCGGCGCGCGCTTTGACGATTACAACATCACGAACCGAACGGAGACGCTGTCGACTTTCGCCTCGAACCACTCAGGTCTGTTCAATTGGAACGCCGGCGTCGTGTTCAAGCCGTTGCCGAACGTCAGCGCCTACGCCGCCTACGCCACTTCGGCGAACCCCGTCGGCGCCGAGCTTGACGGCGGCGCGGCGAATTACGGTGGCCTGACCACGGCGGCGCAGATCTTTCCGCCCCAACTCAACAAGGCGGCGGAGGTTGGCCTCAAATGGGAGCTGTTCGACAGGCATCTGCTTGCCACGGCCGCCTTCTTCAAGACCGATGTGAGCGGCGCCCGAGAGGTGAATTCGGGCGTCACCACCGGCAATGCGTCCTATTACGTCGAGGGCGTCGATCTCGAGGCGGCAGGCAATATCACAGACAAGTGGATGGTTCTCGGCGGCATCGTGCTGATGGACTCGCGCGTGACCAGCTCATACGCGCGAACCAACATCGGCCTTCAACTTGCCAACATCGCACATGAGTCCTTCAGCCTGCTGACGAAGTATAAGGCTGGCGAATTGTTCGGCCTTGCGCCGGACATGCTCGAAATCGGCGGTCAGGCGATTTATCGTTCAAAAATCTACGGCGGCAACAATATCGTCGCCAATGGCGCCCCCGTCATCAATGCATACGGCTGGCCGGCGCCGACCGCCGCCAATCCCTTCCTGAATGTTCCAACGGTGCTGCCTTCCTACTGGCGCTTCGACATTTTCGCGGAGAGCAAGATCGGCGAGAACATCACCATGAAGCTTTCGGTCAACAACCTGTTCGACCGCACCATCTACGACGCCTTCTACCAGACGGCGACGCCCTTCGTACAGATGTCGCCCGGCCGCGCCGTCTATCTTGAAACGCGCGTATTGTTCTAGGAGCCGCATCGATGCTTGCACACATCAAGGGCGCGCTCGAGAGAAAGGAGATCGATGTTCTGCGTCAAGCGATGGCGCAGGCTGAGTGGGAGGACGGCGCCTCCACCGCCGGCGCGAACGCCGGTGATTTGAAGCGCAATCAGCAGCTCCCGCCCGACTCTGAAATCTCGCGCGCGCTCGGCAAGCGGCTGCTCTCGTCGCTGCTTGCCAGTCCCGCCTTTGTTTCAGCGGCGGTCCCGCTGCACATTTATCCGCCGCTCTTCGATCGCTACGGCGTCGGCGACCATTTCGACCCGCATGTCGACAATGCGATACGCGGCGACGCGATGACTGGCGCGCGCATTCGAGTCGATCTCGCGGCGACGTTGCTGCTCTCCGATCCGGATGAATATGAAGGCGGCGAGCTGATCGTCGAAGACCTTTATGGATCGAGGACGTTCAAGCCGCCGGCGGGCGACCTCATCCTTTATTCGGCCGGCAGTCTTCACATGGTGACGCCGGTGACGCGCGGCCTACGTCTCGCCTCATTTATATGGCTGCAAAGCATGATCCGGGCCGATGAAGCGCGCAGCTTCATATGCGATCTGGATGAATCGATCCAGGATCTCGCGCCGCGCGTCGGGACAGAAGATCCGGATCTGCGCAGGCTGGTGACCGTCTACCACAACCTTATCCGTTATTGGGGAGAAGCGTAGCGCTGATGCTGGTTTGCATTCCGGAAGTTCTTTCCAAGCAGCAGGTCGCCTTTTTCCGCTCGGCGATGGACAAGGCGCCGTGGGTGGACGGCCGCGCGACCGCCGGTTCGCAGTCGTCTCTAGTGAAGAATAATTCTCAACTGCCGCAGGACGGCGACGTCGCGCGCGAGCTTGGCGAGCATGTGCTCGAGGCGCTTGCGCAGTCGTCGATGTTCGTCTCGGCGGCGCTGCCCCACAGGATTTTCCCGCCACTCTTCAATCGCTATGGCGTCGGCCAGAACTTTGGACTGCATGTCGACAATGCGATCCGCGGCATTCCCGGAACGCCGATCCGCATCCGCACCGATCTCTCCTGCACGCTGTTCCTTTCAGAAGCGGAAGAGTATGACGGCGGCGAGCTTGTGATCGAGGATCGGGTCGGGCAGCAGGAAGTGAAGCTTCCCGCCGGCGATCTCGTGCTTTATCCTTCAACCAGTCTTCATCTTGTTCGAGGAGTGACGCGCGGCGAGCGCATCGCTTCTTTTTTTTGGCTGCAGAGCATGATCCGAGACAATGTGGCCCGCGCCTTGCTCTTCGATCTTGACCAAGCCATTCAGTCGCTGACCATGCGGCTCGGCGCCGGCGATCCCGCCTGCGTCAAACTTTCCGGCGTCTATCACAATCTCATCCGTACATGGGCTGAAGCATGAAAAGCGTTCTGCAATTTGTCACGATCTCACTTACCGCGCTTCTCCTTGCGCAAAGCAGGGCGGCCGCGCAGGCGTCGCATGCGGCGCTCGACGCTGCGATCGCAGCCACCAAGCCTCACGATCTTTCCGTCTGGACGATGTTCGTCAACGCCGACATCGTCGTAAAGATCGTGATGATCGGTCTGCTGCTGGCCTCCGTGGCGACATGGACGATCCTCATCGCCAAAACGATCGAACTGAAGCGCGCGCGGGACCGTGTGCTGACCGCGATCAGCCGCTTGTCCGACGCACGTGGACTCGCCGAGGCGAGACTGGCGCTTGGCGGCGGCGATCGTCTCACCCAGACGCTTCTCGCCGAAGCGACGCGCGAAATGAAGCTCTCATCCGATATTCTCGCGGCGCCCGGCGTCAAGGAGCGTATCGCCGGCTGCTATGGCGAAATCGAGCGCGCCCAGGCGCTCGCCATCAAGCGCGGCACTGGGCTGCTGGCCTCCGTCGGCGCGACGGCGCCGTTCATCGGCCTGTTCGGCACGGTCTGGGGCATCATGAACAGTTTCATCGGCATTTCCAAAGCGCAGACGACCAATCTCGCCGTCGTCGCGCCGGGCATCGCCGAAGCGCTTCTGGCGACGGCGATCGGTCTGTTCGCCGCCATCCCCGCGGTGCTGATCTATAATCATCTTGCGCGCCAGGCGTCCGCCTATCTCGAACTCGTCTCCAATCTCTCCGGCGAATTGCTTCGCATCGTGTCGCGCGATCTCGATCGCGCCGGACATGCCGCCGCCTCCAGCAAGATTCACGCGGCGGAGTAACTCATGGCCGTTCATCTCAAAAGCGACCTCGAGGAAACCCACGAGATCAACGTCACGCCGTTCATCGACGTGATGCTGGTGTTGCTCATCATCTTCATGATTGCGGCGCCGCTCGCCACGGTCGATCTTCCGGTCGATCTGCCGGCGTCGAACGCTGCGCCTCACGAGAAGCCCGACAAGCCGGTCTATGTGACGATTCAGAGCGATCTTGCGCTCGCTCTCGGCGAGACGCCAGTCAAGCGAAAGGATCTTGTTTCGGCGCTCGACGCGCATCTTCACGACAAATCGAAACGCATCTTTCTGCGCGCGGACTCCAGCGTGCCCTACGGCGAGATGATGGCGATATTGGAGAGTCTGCGCGCCGGCGGCTACTTGCGCGTGGCCCTCGTCGCGCTTGACGCCGGCGGCAAGGCGCCCGGCGCGCAATGAGCGCCGCCGCCGCTCTCCAAAATCCGCAGTCGAACGGCAGGCTTTGGAGTCTCGCCGTCGCTTTCGCCGTGCTTCTGCACGTCGCGGGCGCCGTCGCCGCCTTCGCAACCTTGCAGGGCGATGACGAGGAAGCTTCCGGCGCGCCGGCGATCGAAATATCTCTCGAGCCGGCGGCGCCTCGCGACGCCGAGGCGGCCGACCTGCCTCCGGGGCCAGTCGCCGACGAATCGGCCGCCGCGGCGCCATCCGCCGCCGCCTCCGAAGCGAAGGAGGTGAAGGAAGAACAGATCGCGCGAACCGAAGCCGAAGAGGCTGAACTCACGCACAACACCACTCCGGACAAGCCGGTCCAAGAGGAAAAGAAGGTTCAGGCGCAGCCGGTGGTTTCGGCTGAATCGGCGGCGTCGGAAGCGACGGCGCCGCCCAAGTCGGACGTCGAGCAGGTCTCCGACAGGCCGGTGTCGCCAGTGCAAGGCGCCGACGTCAGAGCGAACGCCATCAAGCTGACATGGCAGAAGGCTCTGCTCTCGCATCTCAACCGCCATAAGCGCTATCCCAGCGGCGGCGGCCGTCGTTCGGCGGAAGCAAGCGTCTCGTTCACGCTCGACCGGCGCGGCCATGTCGTCAGCTACAGCATCAAGCGTTCGGCGGGACACTCGGCTTTTGACGATGCCGCGCTTGCGATGATGAAGCGCGCCGATCCGGTGCCGCCGCCCCCTCCCGTGATCGCCGACGAAGGGCTGACATTCGAGGTGCCGGTGCAATTTCGCGTCGGCGGAAAATGAGAAATGCATCGCGAGCTGTCCCGATGCAGGCAGTTCGCGTGAATGCTTGCGGCGCGAGCAGCGGCCAGACGATCGAACCTGCAACTTATGGGAGGAGTGCGCGCGTTCTCCACAGAGCTTTTTGCCGCCACGCTTTTCTATTTCTTAAAAAATTCGGAGCATTGTCGGAACCGACTTTTGAATCGGCGCTTCAATAGCCATGTGGAGGGCTGTTCATGTCGCCACATGAAAACCGCACGAACTGGACAGAGCTGGCGATGAAGGGACATCAAGCGAAGCGCGAGGGTCTCGACCTGGAGCGAGCCGTGATGCGGCTTGGCGAGCAGCTGAGACGGCAATTCTCCGACGTCGCGTCCGAGCCGCTGCCCGAAGACATGCTTGCGCTGCTGGCCAAGCTCAACCAAGTGGCGGAGTGAGCAAGCGCGGCTCGGCTTAGCGCGTCTTGCCCGGACGGTCGGTGAAATCCAGTTTCACGAGCAGGCCTTTGAGATCCTCTGGAACCGGCTTCATGATCAAGTCGAGATAAAGGAGAGAGAAGCGCTTTCCAAGCGCTTCGCTCAGCGAACGTTGAAGCAGCGCCTTCTTGTCTTGTATCGAGTCGATTTTCGGCGAAACGCCTGTCATGGCGCGCGTTCCTCCTGCTTGAAGAGCGACTGCCAAGACGGCCAGGCGGCAATTCCGTCGTGCGCCTCTTTGCCCGAAAAGATGCGTGCAGCCGATTGATCGGCAAATCGGAATGACTCGCCGCCCTGCGCCAATCGCGACCTGCCGCGCTTTGAGCGATATTCGATGACGAACGGGCGAATGACTTTTTTCATGGATGAACCTTCCTGTTATGAAGGCGCGATGATCAAACTTTAGGCGGAGCCAGTTCGTTTCGCTTCGCGGGCGTTCGGATGAGCGCTCTCGATCACAAATTCCAAAGGAAACGCCGGCGAGATTGTCCCGCCGGCGTGGCGCTGCAACGTGTTGGCGCTAGTGCCGTGACATCCAGTCGTCGACCTGAGTTTTGGCCTTGTCCTTCGCCACGCCGTAGCGCTCCTGGATCATGCCTTCGAGCTGCTCGCGGTTGCCATTGATGCGCGCAATGTCGTCATCCGTGAGCTTGCCCCACTGCTCCTTCACATTTCCGGTGAACTTCTTCCAGTTGCCTTCAATCATGTCCCAGTTCATGGATTCCTCCGTGTCGGGCGGCGACCGCAATCGCGGCGGACGCCTTGGAAAGCGAGCCCGGGCCTGCACGTTCGATTAACCCTTCGCTCGGGCAGATGTTCCATGTCGACTTGCGCTCGCGATCAAATCCAAAATTTCGCGCGGCTCTGGAACTTCGCTGCGGCCTGCGCCAAGCCGTCGCTTCTCGCTCGCGTTTGGCGCGGTCAAATTGGAATTTATGAGCTGCGGCGTTGTCCTTCGGCGCGCTTATGCGAAACGGGCGCGTCCAGACGCATTGCGCGCCGGCATCGAAACATTTCTCTCTCTGTGCGGTACGGCGAAGAAGCGCGTGCGGCGGCGCACAGCGCCAATGCGCGCTTCTCCTTAAGTTCCGATTAACGCGGAAAGGAGAACGCCATGAAATCGGTGATCGCGACAGGAATTTTCGGCATCGTCGCCATTGCATTGGCCGCCGAGACGCTCAACTTCGCCATGGCTCTTGGCGAATTCAGCCATGTCGCCGCCTTGAACGTCGGGGCCTTCTGACAGACGCGCTTCGCGCTCATAGAGGACTTGAGGCCGCTCGGGCAAAGCTCCGGCGCCGTTCAGAGGGTTAATTGCCGGGACGGTTCGCCGTCCCGGCCTTTCTCGTCGGGTTTCAGTTCGGCCAGCAGCGGCGTCCGTAGGGCCCGAGATGGAAGCCGGGCGGGCAGGGCCGGCCCATGGCATAACCGCCCCATTGTCCGCCCCAGCGACAGCCGCCGTAAGGGCCGCGGTGGCCATAGGGGCCGCAGCCGCCATAGACCTGCATGATCGGCGCGCCCGCTGTCTCAGACGGGGTGACCGGCATGGCCGCATGGGCCGGCGCCGCCAGCGCGGCGGCAAATATAAGCGCAAGACCCGTTCTCAATCGCATCTCCAATCTCCTTTTATACCCCTGACTGGCGCGCGGCGGTTTTCACGGCGCCGGCGCCTCGCCAAATATCAGCGCCTGATCGGAACCCTGGCAATCGTCTATTTCAATCTAGGTTATCCACGGCACGAATGTTCTCATATTGTTCTTGCACGATGGTCGCGCGCCGGCTAAGCTCGCGCGGCATCTTCCGGAAAGAGTTCTTTGGGGCGCAGCATGGCGGTGAGGGTCGCGACGGTCGCATTCGAAGGCGTCGAGGCCCGTCCCGTCGACGTTCAAGTGCAGATTTCGAGCGGCGCGGTCGTTTTCAACGTGGTCGGCCTTGCCGACAAGGCCGTCGGCGAATCGCGCGAACGGGTGCGCGCCGCCCTGATCGCCTCCGGTCTCGCGCTGCCGGCCAAGCGCATCACGGTCAATCTCGCTCCCGCCGACATGCCGAAAGAGGGCAGTCACTATGACCTGCCGATCGCCCTTGGCGTCATGGCGGCCATCGGCGCCATTCCCTCCGACGCGCTCGAAGGATTCGTCGTGCTGGGCGAACTCGCGCTCGACGGTAAGCTGACCCCGACGGCGGGGGTTCTGCCGGCGGCGGTCGCCGCCAATGCGCGCGGACTGGGGCTGATCTGTCCCAGCGAATGTGGGCCGGAAGCCGCCTGGGCGTCGAGCGACATGGAGGTGATCGCGCCGCGCTCGCTCATCCAGCTCGTCAATCACGTCAAAGGCGCGCAGGTTCTGGCCAGGCCGCAGCCGGCCGTTCGCAGACTCGCCGTCGACCAGCCCGATCTTTCGGAGATCAAGGGTCAGGAGAGCGCCAAGCGGGCGCTCGAAATCGCCGCGGCCGGGGGCCATAATCTTCTCATGAGCGGCCCTCCGGGCGCGGGCAAATCCATGCTCGCCGCGCGGCTGCCGTCGATCCTTCCGCCGCTGACGCCCCGCGAATTGCTCGAAGTCTCGATGATCCATTCGGTGGCGGGGCAAATCGCCGGCGGCGAATTGACCGACCGGCGGCCGTTTCGCGCCCCGCATCATTCCGCCTCTATGCCGGCGCTGGTCGGCGGCGGGACGCATGCGCGGCCAGGCGAGATTTCGCTCGCGCATCACGGCGTGCTCTTTCTCGACGAATTGCCGGAGTTTCAGCCTCAGGTCCTAGACAGTCTCCGCCAACCGCTCGAGACCGGCGAGATCGCGGTGTCGCGCGCCAATCATCGCGCCGTTTATCCGGCGCGCTTTCAGCTTGTCGCTGCAATGAATCCCTGTCGTTGCGGCCATGCGAATGACCCGGGCTTCGCCTGCAAGCGCCAGCCCAACGAGCGTTGCGTCGCGCAATATCAGGCGCGGCTGTCGGGGCCGCTGCTTGACCGTTTCGATGTGCAGATCGAAGTGCCGGCGGTCACCGCCGCCGATCTCGTGTTGCCGCCCCCGAGCGAGGGCTCGCGTCAGGTGGCTGCGCGCGTTGCGCGCGCCCGCGAGATTCAGCGCGCCCGCTACGACGGTCTCTCCCTGCCCTGGGTCGCCGCCAACGCCGCCGCGCCTGCGGGGGTGATCGAGCGCGTGGCGAGCCTTGACGCGCCCGGAACGGCGCTCATTCGCGACGCCTCCGAGCGCTTCGGCCTCACCGCACGCGGCTTTCACAGAGTCTTGAAGCTGGCGCGCACGATCGCCGATCTCGACGGCGCCGAATCTGTCGGCAGACCCCATCTCGCCGAGGCGCTTTCCTATCGCGCGGGGCTTGCGTTGGGGCGGCTTGCGGCCTGATGATGGCGCATGTCCTTAACCCATCTTGCGATTTTGGCTGCGGCGCAGCTCGCCATACTGCTTCTCGCCGCATCGATTTTCATTGCTTTACGCAAGCGCGACCGCAAAACGGTCGAGTCCGAAGTTGAATTGCTGCGCGACGAAATCTGGGAGCTGCGCGCCGCCGCCGCCGCTCGCGACCGCGCCGAGGCCGCCAGCTTGGCGAAGTCTCGCTTTTTGGCTGCGGTCAGCCATGAGTTCCGAACGCCGCTGAACGGCGTCATGGGACTGGCGCAGCTGCTCGCCATGACCAGGCTGACCGACGAACAGGCGAGCTATGTCGAAGCGATCGGAGATTCGAGTCGTTCGCTGTCGCAGCTCATCGACGACATTCTCGATTTTTCCAAGATCGAAGCCGGCAAGTTCGAGCTGCGCTGCGAGACCTTCGCGCTCGCTCCTCTTGTTGAAAGCGTCGTCGAACTATTGGCGCCGCGCGCCTTGACGAAAGGCCTGGAGCTCGCCAGCGTGATCTCGCCCGATGCGCCACGAGAAATCGTCGGCGATCCGGCCCGGCTAAGGCAGGTGCTGCTCAATCTCATTGGCAACGCCGTGAAGTTCACTGAACACGGCGGCGTCGGCATGCGCGTCATGCGCGACGGCGCGCGGCTGCGTTTCGCGGTGTGCGACACCGGACCAGGCGTGCCGATCGAGGCGCGCGAAGCGATCTTCGAAGAATTCGAACAGGCTGATCCGTCCGAAAACCACCCGCGCGCCGGCACGGGCCTCGGCCTCGCCATTTCCCGCCGTCTGGTTGCGCGAATGGGCGGCGCGCTCGCGCTCGTCGAATCATCCGACAAGGGTTCGGTTTTCGCCTTTACGCTCCCGGCGCCGCCGGTTTCCCGCGAAGTCGTTCTGACTCCGCTTTCCGGACTTAAGGCGCTCATCGTCGCGCAAAGCGTTTTTGAAGCGCCCTACCTGGCGGAGAGTTTGCGCTACGCAGGAGCCGAGGCGGAGATCGTTGCGGCGGAGGACGCGGCGGGCGCGTTGCAAGGCCGTCGGGACAAGCCTTTCGACGCCGTCATCGTCGACTGCGCGCTCGGGCCGCATATGACTGCCGAGCTGGCGAAAACCGCGCGTGCCGCGCAAGTGCGCAGGCTGTTCCTGCTCTTCTCGCCGCTTGAGCGGTGCGCTTTCGGCGAGGAGGCGTTATGCGACTTCGATGGCTGGCTGGTGAAGCCGGTTCGGATCGCTTCGCTCATTGCCCGCCTCTCGCAAGAGGGCGCCGAGGCGCCCGCGAGCGAGGAAGGCGCGCAGGCGCAAACGCTCGCCGGGGTCAACGCGCTGGTCGCCGAAGACAATGAGATCAACGCTCTCATCCTTATGCGTCACCTTGCGAAACTTGGCGCGAAGGTGACCCGGGCGGAAAGCGGCGCGCTCGCGCTCGCGCGCGCAAGCGAAGCGATCGAGGGCGCCGGCGCGCCCTATGACGTGATCGTCATGGATCTGTTCATGCCGGATTTTGACGGACGCGAGGCGAGTCTGCGCATTCGCGAGGCCGAAGCGCGCGCGGGCGCCCGGCGCACGCCGATCTTGGTGCTGACCGCCAGCGGGCGCGAGGAGGACGAACGCGCCGCGCGCGCCGCGGGCGTCGACGCCTTTCTCACCAAGCCGGTGGAGTTCTCTTCGCTCGCGGCGACGATCCAGGAACTGAGATCGGCGTCGCGCCGAACATAAGCGCGCGGCGCATCCGTCAGGCGCCCGGCCGCGCGATCGCGCCGAAGCGTCCCGACTGGTAATCGACGAACGCCTGCCGCAGTTCATCCTGCGTGTTCATCACGAAGGGCCCTTGCTGCGCCACCGGCTCGTCGATCGGTTCGCCGCTCATGACGATGAGCTTCGCGTCATTATCGGCTTCGAAGGCGATGTCGCCGCCTTCCTGATCAAAAACGACGACGTCGGTGGCGCGTGCGACTTTCTCGCCATTGACGTCGACCGTGCCTTCAAGCACCGCCGCAAGGGCCGTGTGTCCTTCCGGCAGCGTGAAGCGGACGCTCTTTCCGGCGTCGACGCGCATGTCCCAAAGATCGATCGGCGTCGCCGTTTGCGCCGGTCCGCGACGCCCGTCGAATGCGCCGGCGATGACGCGAACGAGGCCGGCGTCGTCGGGCAGATCGACGCGCGGAATGTCCTTGTCGAGGAGGGTCTGGTAGCGCGGCGCGCTCATCTTGTCGCGCGCCGGCAGATTGACCCAGAGCTGCACGACCTCGAAGCGTCCGCCCGACCTGGCGAAGCTTTCGGAATGAAATTCCTCGTGAACGATTCCCGAGGCGGCGCGCATCCACTGCACGTCGCCGGGGCCGATGAGTCCGCCGGCGCCGGTCGAGTCGCGATGCGCGACTTCGCCGTCGAGGACGATCGTCACGGTCTCGAAACCGCGATGCGGATGGGCGCCGACGCCGCGGCGCTTGGCGGTCGGCGGAAAGTCGAACGGTCCGGCATAGTCGAACAGCAGAAAGGGGCTGACCCGAGCGCCATGTTCGTGATGCGAGAACAGCGAACGGACGGGAAAGCCGTCGCCGACCCAGTGCAGGGAATCGGGGGCGGGGTAAACGCCGATGATTTTTCGCATGACAAGGGCTCCTTGCGACCTATGTGGGCGGCGACGAGCCAAATGCAAATCGGCGCCGGGGCCGAGGCTCGGTCCTTGACGCAGACGGCGACAAAACCGACAAGTCCGCCCAACGGCGAATCATGGCGACGACAATGGCGGATTAAGGAAGGTTAGATGGACTGGATCATTCTCTTTATCGGCAGCATCTGCGAAGTCGGCTGGCTGATCGGTATGAAATATGCGGAAGGGTTCACGCGGTTTTGGCCTTCGGTCGTCATGGTGTTTTTCATGGCGGCGAGCGTCGGTTGTCTGGGCCTGGCGGTCAAAACAATTCCTGCCGGCACGGCGTACGCCGCTTGGACGGGCACGAGCATCGCGGCGGCGACGCTTGTCGGCGTCTATCTCTTCAACGAACCGACGACGGCGCTGCGCCTAGGATCGATCGCGCTCATCGTTCTAGGCATCATTGGCCTGCGGCTCGGCGGCGTCGACATGAAATAGAATTTGTCCCGACGTCCTCAAGACGGAGCGTCGGGACATGCTAGCGTTTAAAAATAGCTCTCGAGCGATCCGCGACGGCGCACGTCGAGCGTGGCGCAATGGAAGGCGCCGCCGAACGCGGCATAGTGCAGGAAGGAGCAAGGGATCGGCTCGTAACCCCATTTCTCCATCTGCCGCATCATGTTGGCGTGATGCGGATCGACGATGACGCGCTTCTCGTCGATCATCAGAATGTTCATGCTGAGCCATTTGCCGCACATCGAGGTGATTGCGAGAATGCGGTCGTTGATCGGATCGGGCTCGGGCGCGACGAGAACGTCCCATTTCTTCAAAATGTCGGGCAGTTCATCGGGGTTGATATATTCGGGATTGATCAGCAGCCGGCCCGGCCCCAGCGGCAGGATCGTCGTGTCGATATGCATCGGGTTCGGGCAGCGGCTCTTGATCTCGTGAATGCGATAGCCCTCGCCGAGATGGCGGCGCAGCCAGTCGATGCCCATGGCGTTCGTCACATTGGAGCGCGTGACGAAAATGTCGCGGCCGCAACGGAAGAAATCGGCGGCGTCGAAGACCGGCTCGAATTCGGTGAGAATGTAGCGGATCTCCTCGCCCTTCTCCGGCAGTTTGAAATCAGAGTCGAAGAGTTCGTCGGTGAGCTGGGGCTTTGGCGCCGAAGTCCAGCGCGCGCCGCGACGAAAATAGTCCTTGAGGATTTCGCGATAGGAGTGGGTCTCGAAATAACGGCAGGGCCAGGCCATTGGCGTTTCAAGAATCTCGTCGCCGAAAACAAGCATGGAGTCGCGCGGACAGGAATTGCAAAAGCCGCGTGACGACCAGTGCGGCGTCGAGAATTTCGCCTTGTGGTTGACGGCGTTGGGTCGCGTCACCGTGACGCCGAGCGACTCGAGCAAAGCGACAAAGCCGTCGAGCTCCCGCTGCGCCGGCTCGATCATGAATTTCGGAAAGCGAAATCCGGCGGCGAGCGACTGGGCGCGCGCGGCCATGCCGGGAATGTTGCAGGTGACGACCGGATGGTCGGACGGAATGGTCGAGCCTTCGAGGCGCCCGACGATGATCTCCTCCAACGGATCCCATTCGTTATGAGAATTGACCGGACATTCCGCGGCAATCGCGGACCCCATAGATGCATGGATATTCATAATGCGCCCCGGAATCGTTTCCAGCGAGAGACTTCTAGCGCTTTTGAGCTGTTCTTCAAGTCGTGGGAAAAAGCGTCCGATTTCTTAGGCTTAACGATGCGTCGGCGGAAGCCTTACTCGTTTTGTTCTCGGTCGAAGCCCCTTTTTGCGGGCCGACTATGTCGCCAAGAGCGGGCGCAGTCCACTCCGGACGCCCCTTTGCGACGACTTGTCTTTTCCTGCGCATTGCGAGATAAGGCGCGCTTCACAGAACCGCCCGGCCAGTGATGGGCTGCCGTGGCGGTTCTTTCGCTCGCGCGAAGCGGCGCCGGCTGATCAGGCTGGCGCTTAAGAACAACGGGCGCAGGCCCAGGAGAGCAAAATGCCCAAGCTGAAGACGAAATCGGGCGCAAAAAAGCGCTTCAAGATCACCGGAACCGGGAAAGTGGTTTACGCCCAGCAGGGCAAGCGCCACGGCATGATCAAGCGGACGAACAAGCAGATCAGGAATCTGCGCGGCACGAACGTCTTGTTCAAGACTGACGGCGACAACGTCAAAAAATACTTCCTGCCGAACGGCTGATCCGCAGCACGCTTTTTTCCGCAAAGGAGTTTCGTCATGGCTCGCGTCAAGCGCGGCGTCGCCGCTCACGCCAAACACAAGAAGACCCTCAAGGCCGCCAAAGGTTTCTACGGTCGCCGCAAGAATACGATCCGCGCCGCCAAGGCCGCCGTCGACCGCTCGATGCAATATGCGACGCGCGATCGCAAGGCGAAGAAGCGCACCTTCCGCGCGCTGTGGATCCAGCGGCTCAACGCCGCCGTGCGCGAACACGGCCTCACCTATTCGCGCTTCATCGACGGCCTCGCCAAGGCGGGGATCGAGGTCGACCGCAAGGTCCTGTCGGAACTCGCCATCCATCAGCCGGAAGCCTTCGCGGCGATCGTGGCGCAGGCGAAATCGGCGGCGCCGCAGGCGGCCTGAACACCGAGATCGCGAACGAATGAGAGCCTCCCGTAGCTCTGCTCCGGGAGGTTTTTAGTTTTGGAGCGTTTCGAATTCTTTCGCACCGAGGCGTTTGGCGCCTCGGCGACTTGCTTGCGCGCCCATCTGGAATGGCGTCGTCTCGCCTGCGCGTCAGGTCGCTCTATAATCTCGCAACGATCTGGGGCGGAGCATGACCGACACATATGATCTCATCGTCATCGGCGGTGGACCCGGCGGCTATGTCGCCGCGATCCGCGCCGCGCAATTGGGACTGAAAACCGCGGTCGTCGAGCGCGAGCATCTTGGCGGCATCTGCCTGAACTGGGGTTGCATCCCGACGAAGGCGCTGCTGCGTTCGGCCGAGGTCTATCGTTTGGCCAAAGAGGGCGAACGCTTCGGCGTTTCGCCAGGCGCCCTGAGCGCCGACGCGGCGCGCATCGTCGCGCATTCGCGCGAGGCGGCGACGCGGCTCAATGGCGGCGTCGCTTTTCTTCTCAAGAAGAACAAGATCGACGTCATCTGGGGCGAGGCGACGATCGTCGCAAAGGGTGAGGTCCGGGTCGGCGTGACGACCAAGGCGCCAATGCCGCCGCAACCGCCGGCGCCGAAAACGACGCTTGGAGATGGGCTCTATCGGGCGAAACACATCATCGTCGCGACCGGCGCGCGTCCGCGCGTCCTGCCCGGTCTCGAACCGGATGGACGACTCGTCTGGACCTATTTCGAAGCGATGAAGCCGGAACGTTTTCCGAAATCGCTGCTCATCGCCGGCGCCGGCGCCATCGGCGTCGAATTCGCGTCATTCTATCGGACGTTCGGCGTCGACGTGATTCTCGTCGAAGCGCTGCCGCATATTCTCCCGAGCGAAGACGAAGAAATCGCCGCTTTGGCGCATCGATCGTTCAAGAAACAGGGGATCGACATTCGCGTCGCGACGACGGTGACGGGCGTCGAGAAAAAGGCCGACAGCCTCGCCGTGACGCTGAAAGGGCCCGACGAGGCGGCTCAGACGCTTGAAGTGGAACGCGCGCTGTCGGCGATCGGCGTCGTCGCCAATGTCGAAAATTTGGGGCTGGAGGCGCTCGGCGTCGTCCTTGAGCGCGGGGTCGTCAAGGTCGACGGTCTGGGGCGCACCAATGTCGACGGCGTTTATGCGATCGGCGATGTCGCCGGCGGTCCGATGCTCGCCCATAAGGCGGAGCATGAGGGCGTCTCCTGCGTCGAGGCGATCGCGGGACTCAACGCCCATGCGCTCGATAGATCGCGCGTGCCGGGCTGCACCTATTGCCACCCGCAAGTCGCCTCGGTCGGCCTGACCGAAGCGAAGGCGAAAGAGCAGGGGCTCGACGTAAAGATCGGCCGCTTCCCCTATCTCGCCAATGGCAAGGCGATCGCTCTCGGCGAACTCGAAGGGCTTGTGAAGACGATCTTTGACGCCAAGAGCGGACAGCTGCTCGGCGCGCACATATTCGGGGTGGAAGCCACCGAAATGATCCAGGGCTTCGTCATCGCCATGAATCTAGAGACGACCGAGGAAGAGCTGATCCGCACGATCTTTCCGCATCCCACGCTGTCGGAAACCATGCATGAGAGCGTGCTCGCGGCCTACGGCCGGGCGATTCACGTTTGAGGCGAATGCGTATGTCATTCCCGGCAGGCCGAAGGCCCGACCGGGAATCCAGAACTTAAGACAGTGGATTTTGCTCTGGATCCCCGATCGCGCTACGCGCGTCGGGGATGACAAGCGGAGGCAAATTGCTAGGACGTGCGAGCGTCCGGCCTTAGCCCGTCAGCTCTGCAGCACATAGGTTCCCGGCGCGTCGCAGAGCGCCTGGCCGATCGCAGGCGGCGTAACCGGCGGGCCGGAACGCGCGGCGAGCCAGGCGGTCCATTCCGGCCACCATGAGCCTTCCCTAACCGTCGCGGTCTTCGCCCACTCTTCGGGGTCGGCGTAATGTTCGTCGTCGACGCGCGTCGTGAAGCGATAGCCGCCGCGCTTCTTTTCAGGCTCGGAAACGATGCCGGCGTTATGTCCGCCGCTGGTCAGCAGGAAGGTGATTTCGACGTCGGCGAGCAGGTGAATCTTGTAAACCGAGCGCCAGGGGGCGACATGGTCGCGCTCCGTGCCCACCGCGAAAATCGGCGCGCTGATATCATTGAGCGCGACGGCGCCGCCGTTGGCGCGAAGCCGGCCCTCGGCGAGATCATTGTTGAGGAAGAGCAGCCGAAGATATCCAGAGTGCATCTTGTAGGGCATTCGCGTCGTATCGGCGTTCCAGGCCATCATGTCGGTCATCGGCTCGCGCTCGCCCATGAGATAGGATTTGAGCGCATAGGACCAGACAAGATCGTTGGAGCGCAGCAGCTGGAACGCCCCTGCCATCTCCTTGGAATCTAGATAGCCGTGTTCCCACATCAAATCTTCGAGGAAAGCGAGCTGGCTCTCATTGACGAAGAGCGTCAGTTCTCCCGCTTCGGTGAAATCAGTTTGCGCGGCGAGCAGCGTCAAGCTCTTGAGACGGTCGTCATTGTCTCGCGCCATTGCGGCCGCTGCGATTGCGAGCAACGTCCCGCCCAGGCAATAGCCGGCCGCGTGAATTTTTTGGTCAGGCATCAGACTGGATATCACGTCGAGCGCGGCCATGATGCCCAGCCTGCGATAGGCCTCCATAGTGAGATCGCGGTCTTCGGCGCTTGGATTGCGCCAGGAAATCATAAACACCGTGAAGCCCTGCCCGGTCAGAAACCGCACAAGTGAATTATGCGGCGAGAGATCGAGAATGTAGTATTTCATGATCCAGGCCGGCGTAATCAGCACCGGCTCGGGCCGCACCTTTTCCGTCGTCGGCGCATATTGGATGAGCTCAATCAGCCGGTTGCGATAGATCACCTTCCCGGGCGTGATCGCGACGTTTTGACCAGGTGTGAAGGCTTCGGCGCCGACCGGCCGCTTGCCGCCGGCCCGCCGCTCCATGTCTTCGAGAAAATTCTGCAGGCCGTAGACGAGATTGACGCCGCCGGTCTCGAAGGTTCGTTGCAGCGCCTCGGGATTGGTCGCCAAGAAATTCGAGGGCGAGAACATGTCGAGCATTTGCCGCGAGGCGAATTCGACGACATTTTCATGCTGCTTGGTGACGCCGCCGATGCCCGTCGTGGCGTTGTGCCACCATTGCTGATTGAGCAGAAAGCCTTGGTAGAGCAGGGCGTAGGGCCAGCGCCGCCACGCTTCGGCGGAAAATCTCTTATCTTGCGGCAGCGGCTCGATGCAGGCCGCCGTGTTCGGCTGCAACGCGCAGCGCCAGGCGTAGCTGGCGAAGCGCCAGCTCTTGCGCGCCGCCTTTTCGGCAAGCTGCATTTGCTTTCCCGGCGACGAGGCGAGATGCGCCGCCCAGTCCCAATAGGCGCCCGCCATGGCGGCAGGCGAAAGGCCTCCGGTCAGATGGGCGACGCTCGCATGAAGCGAGCGGTCGATGACGTCGCCGAGCGCCGCGTAACCGTATGAATCTCTGTCGGTCGCGCGTTCCGCTGCCAGAAAAGCATTGGGCCAGGCCTCGACGAAGGATTTCGACGCGAGCTGCGGAAAGCCGTGAACCAGGTTGGGTTGGACGGGGATGGCGGATGTCTGCCCTGCGGGCGCCTGATCGGGCGGCGCGATATTCGCGATGGTCGTCATCACCTTCCTTTAGGGTGAGGCGTTCGGCGTCTGAGATTCTATTTTAGATGATGCTGCGCCGCAACATGGGCAATAGGCCGGACTTGGCGGGGCGGCGAGCGCTACCATCTCCCCGTGAAGAAATATCGACCGCTCAGGGAGACCGTCATGAGAGCTATAACCGCCGCCATGCTGACGCTCGTTTCCACTGCCGCGCTCGCCGCTCTCAAGCCTGGAGACTCCGCGCCGGACTTCACTCTGCAAGCGGCGCAGGGCGGCAAGGATTTTTCTTTCTCGCTGCGGCAGGCGCTCGAGAAGGGTCCGGTCGTTCTCTACTTTTATCCAAAGTCGTTCACCAGCGTCTGCACCGTCGAGGCGCATGAATTCGCCGAGGCCATGGATGAATTCGCCGCGATGGGCGCGAGCGTCATCGGCGTGTCGAGCGACAAGATCGCAACCCAGCGCGAATTCTCATCGAAGGAGTGTCGGGATAAATTCCCGGTCGGCGCCGATCCCGACTTGCAGGTCGTCAACGCCTATGACGCGGCCTTCAAGGTCCCGGTCGCCGGCGCGATGTTCGCCAACCGCATCTCCTATGTCATCGCGCCCGACGGAAAGATTCTCTCGGTCGTCGAGGATTCCGGCGCGACGGCGCACATCCAGAATGCGCTCGCCGTCGTGAAGCGCTGGCGCGAGGCGCAGGGGAAGTGAGACCTCGTCCAGTAATCAACGGCGGCGAATCAGCCAGCGCAACAGAACGACCTGCGCGAGCAGCGCGGCGAAATGCGTGTTCCAATTGACGAAGATCGCGCAAGGTTCGTTCTCGTCGCCGCAGCCGAAGCTTGTTTCGAGCGCGGGATCGAGCAGCCATCCGATTGGCGCGCCGAGCGGAAAGGAGAGCGCCCGCATCGCCTCGCGCGCGAATCGCCCGGTGGCGCGCAAGCGTTCCGAGAGATCGTAATCGTCGTAAGCGGTGACATAGATCGCCAGGACGGCGATCGAGAGCGCGACAGTCGCGATCGCATAGGCCAGCCATGCGACGCGCAGCAACCGGTCTCGCCCGTCTTGCGGCGGGCCGCCGCTCACCCCTTCTTCGGGCGAATGCGGATAATCACGTCGCAGCCGACGATTTCCATCCCCTCGGGCGGCGCCGGCAGTCGCGCGAATTCGACCGAGCCGTCGGCGGCGTCGAACATCCGGCCCGACCCTTCATCCATGAAATGATGGTGCGGCGAGATGCGCGTGTGGAAGTAGGTGCGCGGCCCCTGCACGGCGATTTCGCGCAACAATCCCGCTTCCGCGAATTGGTTGAGCGTGTTGTAGACCGTGGAGAGCGACATGGTCAGACCGGCTTCGCGCGCCTCGGCGTGCAAGGCTTCGGCGCTCACATGGCGGTCGCCGTTGCCGAACAGCAGCCGGCTCAGGGAGAGGCGCTGAACGGTTGGGCGCAGACCGGCGGCGCGCAGCCGCGTCTTGAGGTCCGAGACCTTGGTCGCGCTTTCGGGGGATTGATCGCGCAGTTTGATCGAGCGGCCAAAACTTGTAGTCGAAGGTTGATGAGTCATTCTTCGTGACAGGCGAGCATCACTCGCTCCCTATTCCTACATTAAGCTTTTTTTAGTAGAGGGCAGCGCCCGTCCCCTGTCAAACGAAATGGCGGAAGGTGTAATATTTCCAAAGAAGCAGCAAAGGACCGGCTAATGACGCGGCGCCTTGAGCCAATACTCTGTGCAAGCATCGATCGACGCCGATTGCTCGGCGCATCGGTTCGTGCGGTCGCCGCTCTCTGGCTTGCCGGAGGTCACGCCAGGGCCGACACGTTCGAGGCGTTTTTGCAGGGCCTGTGGCCGCAGGCGCAGGCGGCAGGCGTCTCGCGCGAAACTTTCGACGCGGCGATCGCCGGACTTGCGCCTGACCCGTCGATTTCGACGAAGCCGCGCGCGCAGGCCGAATTCATTGTCTCGATTCCCGCCTATCTCGCCGGGGCTGTGACGAATGGCCGCGTCTCGCGCGGCCGCGCCGTCGCCGCGGAGCTCGCCGGTCCCTTGGGTCGAGCCCAGGCCCGCCACGGCGTTCCAAGCGAAGTCGTCGTCGCCATTCTGGGCGTCGAAAGCAATTTCGGAACGGCGGCGGGCGGCGCCGACGCGCTGCGCGTCCTGGCGACTCTCGCCTGGCAGGGCCATCGCGCGGAAACCTTCATCGACGAATTCGTCGCGGCGCTGGTCATGCTCCAAAAGGGCTATGCGACGCGCGCGCAACTGCGCGGCTCCTGGGCCGGCGCGATGGGCCAGCCGCAATTCATGCCCTCCGCCTATCTCAAATTCGCGGAAAGCGATGAAGGCGGCGGCGCGCCGGACATCTGGCGCTCGCGCGCCGACTCTGTCTCGTCCATCGCCAATTTCCTGGCTAAATCCGGCTGGGTCGCTGGACTGCCCGCTGTCATCGAAGTTCGGCTGCCGGACGGTTTCGACTATGGCGCCTTCGATCTCGACTTCGCCCGCTGGCGGGCGCTCGGCGTCACGCGCGCCGACGGCGGCGCGCTGCCGGCGAACGGCGCGGCGAGCCTCTATCTGCCGACCGGCGCGGGCGGCCCCGCCTTTCTGATTACCGACAATTTCGAAGTCATCCGCCAATACAATACGTCCGACGCCTATGCGATGTCGGTCGCGCTGCTCGCCGACCGCATCGCCGGGCGCGACATTCCGCTTACGCCCTGGCCGAAGGTCGCGCCGCTGCCGACCGCCGACGTCAAGGCGATGCAGCAGCTCCTGAGCGCGCGCGGACTCTATCAGGGAACCTTCGACGGCAAGCTCGGCCGCGCGAGCCGCAACGCCGTCCACGCCTTTCAATTGAGCGCGGGCATCCAACCCGCGGACGGCTTTGCGACGAAGGAGGTTCTGGCCCGGCTGCGCGGGCGCTGAAACCGCTCCGGTTCAGATATCGAGATCGCGGTAGACGGACACTTCCCTTTCGCGCGCGGTCCGCGCCGCGTCGCCGGCGCGAATCCCGCGCCACACGTCGAAAGCCATCACCAGCGTCGTGAACAGCCCGGATATTTTTCCGATGATGAAGCTGAAGGGAAAGATCAGGCGATCCGGCGGAATGATGAATTGCCCGCCAAGAAAGATGAGGGCGGCGTTGATGAAATAGGCCGGCCGAAACAGCGATTTTTCCTCCCACGCGCTTTGCGCATAGCTGCGCGAGTTCTTCTTCACCGCGCGGTTATAGGCGGGATTTGAAAACAGGCCTCCGAACCGCCGTTTCGGGGGAAGCGCATTGGGTCCGGCGAGCAGCGCGCGATAGCTCTGACGCACCGAGGCATGCGCGAGCAGAGCGAGCAGGACATTGGCGAGCGTGAAGGCGAATTTGAGCTGGATAAAGGAGAAGGAGAGCTGCGCGGCGAGGTCGACGAAGAAGAGATGGGTAAATGCGTTAAGCGCGAAAGCCGAGCGATGATAGCTCGCGCGGTTGATGTCCTGCGTCTTCTCGTCGATGAAGGCCGCGCCGGCCTTGGTTTCGGCGCGTTCTTTGAGCACCAGACGGTCGTAGTCGTCGGTCTTGAACCGCCTTGCGATTTCTTCGATCGTCTCGCTTGGCGCGCCGCGCTTGACCTTGAAGGTCGCCTTGCTGAGGAAGGCGGAAATCCGCGTGAAGAAGCCGCGCGCCATGGCGTAATGCGCTGTGACCGAAGTGAGAAAATCTGGCTCTCCCGCCATTGCGCGCACCTAAGCTGAATCGCTCGTCGCCATATTTATAGCCGCATCGCGCGCCGGCGCCGACCCTCGCCGAAGGTTGATCCGGTTCGGTCTCTTGCCCTATTTATGCTTTCTCCGATCCTCGCGCCTCCGCGTCCAGGAGTCGCCCACCCCTTGAGATGTCCCGCCATGTTCAGCGCTCCTTCGCCGCCTTGCTCGATCGCCGAAGCCGCCGGGCCCGCCCGGAGGGCGGAAGCGTTGCCGGAATGGAATCTCGCCGATCTTTATCCGGCGATCGATTCGCCGCAGGTCGCGGCCGATCTCGCCAAAGCCGCGCAGCAGGTTGCGCAATTTGGCAAGGATTACCGCGGCCGGCTGAAATCGATTGCGGAAGGCGCCAACGCCAGCGCCGAGCTCGGCGCGGCGGTTGAGCGGTATGAGGCGCTGCAGGACTTGCTTGGTCGGCTGATGTCCTTCGCCGGCCTTCTCTATAGCGGCGATACGACCGATCCTGTACGCGCCAAATTTTACGGCGACGTGCAGGAGAAAGTCACCAACGCCTCGGCGCAGCTTCTCTTCTTTCAACTCGAGCTCAATCGGCTGGACGACGCGACGCTGATGGCGCCGGCGAGCGAAGCGCCGCTGTCGCGCTGGAAACCCTGGTTGGAAGACATCCGCAAGGAAAAGCCTCACGAACTCGAGGACAAGCTGGAAGAGCTTTTCCACGAAAAATATATTTCAGGCGCCGCCGCCTGGAATCGTCTCTTCGACGAAACCATCGCCGCTCTGCGCTTCAAGATCGCCGGCGAGGAACTCGCGATCGAGCCGGCGCTCAATCTCATGCAGGACCAGCGCGAAGATACCCGGCGCGAAGCCGCCCAGGCGATCGGCGCGACGCTGAAAAACAATCTGCGCACCTTCTCGCTGATCACCAACACTCTGGCGAAGGACAAGGAAATCTCCGATCGCTGGCGCGGCTTCGAGGACGTAGCCGACTCGCGTCATCTCTCCAATCGCGTCGAACGAGAGGTCGTCGAAGCGCTCGCCCAGGCGGTGGAAAATGCGCATCCGCGCTTGTCGCATCGCTATTACAGGCTCAAGGCGAAATGGTTCGGCAAGGACGCGCTCGACTATTGGGACCGCGGCGCGCCGCTGCCGGCGACGCCGGCCAAGCGCTATTCCTGGCCCGAGGCGCGCGAAATCGTGCTTGACGCCTACAATGGTTTTGCGCCGCGCATGGCGGAGATCGCCGGCCGCTTTTTCGAGAGAAGCTGGATCGACGCGCCGGTGCGCCCCGGCAAGGCGCCGGGCGCCTTCGCGCATCCGACCGTTCCGTCCGCCCATCCCTATGTGCTGCTGAATTTTCAAGGCAAGACCCGCGACGTGATGACGCTCGCGCATGAACTCGGCCATGGCGTGCATCAGGTGCTTGCGGCGCGACAGGGCGCCTTGATGGCGCCGACGCCGCTCACCCTCGCCGAGACGGCGTCGGTCTTCGGCGAAATGCTGACCTTCCGCGCCCTTATCGCGCAGGCGTCGGACAAGGCGCAGAAGCGCGCGCTGCTCGCCTCGAAAGTCGAGGACATGCTCAACACCGTCGTGCGGCAGATGGCGTTCTATGCCTTCGAGCGGAAGGTGCATAACGAACGGCGCGAGGGCGAACTGACCGCCGACCAGATTTGCGAATTATGGATGAGCGTCCAGGGCGAAAGCCTCGGCCCTTCGATCCGGCTGGGGCCCGGCTATGAAACCTTCTGGGCCTATATTCCGCATTTCATTCATTCGCCGTTCTATGTCTACGCCTACGCCTTCGGCGATTGCCTGGTGAATTCGCTCTATGGCGTCTACCAGAAGGCGCATGAAGGGTTCGCCGAGCGCTATTTCGCGCTGCTCGAAGCCGGCGGCGCCAAGCCCTACGCGGAATTGCTCAAGCCATTCGGACTCGACGCCCGCGACCCGGCGTTCTGGAGTATCGGGCTTGAAATGATTGAGGGCCTGATCGCTGAGTTGGAGGCGATGGAGGACGCCTAGATCGCATTCACGAATCTTCGATTCATGAATGCGATCTGGTTTCTTGAATTGACGCATTTTCTACGCCGAACCGGCATCCACTTCGGCGGAAAATGCTCTAATCGGCGCGATACGACACGCGCGCCAAACTAAAACGCCGGCGTTGAGCCGGCGTTTGTTGTTGGAAGAAGCTGTGTCAGGCGCTTAATTCTGGCCGCCTCTGATCACGATTATTTCGCCGTCGCAGGCGGCTTCGCCGTTATATACGTTGTGGGCGCCCTCGACGGGCTTGCCGGTCCATACGCAATTTTTCTTGGAATCGCTGCGGTCCACGAGTTTGACCTTGTAAACGCCGCCCGCGAATTCGCCGTCGAGCTTGTAGGTCAGCACCGTGCCGTTATCGAGTTGCAATTCGCCCTTGCCGGAAACCTTGTCGCCTTCCGTCGCGACGCTCCACGTGCCCTGCGCGCGTTTGATGCCAGCCTTGTTCGCTTCGGTCACATTCCACTGCCCCGCATAGGCCGATGCGCTAAAGGCGACGGCGGCAAGGGCCGTCGTCAAAGCAAGCTTGATCATTTTTCGTGCTCCCATAGAGTGTTGTGATGAGCAGCATATCGGCCGCAGCGCCAACTGGGGCTTGTGAAATGCGGCTATCAAGCCTTTTTGCGTCCGGGCGCTTTGGCGCGCGAACGACGGCGGAACAAAGCGTGATATCGTGCAAGATGTCAATTAATTTCGCCCTGACGAACGTTAAGCGCTCGATGTAAGGGACGTCGAATGTTCGAAGTAAAAAGCTCGCGTCGCGTGGACGACTACATCGCCGCGGCGCTGATTTCAAAAAAAGAAGCGCAGGAGGAAACGCTTGCGGCAAATACGCGCGCTGGTCTGCCCGCGATCGACGTTTCGCCGCCGCAAGGCAAGTTGCTGCATCTGCTCGCCTGCGCCATCGGCGCGAGACGGATTCTCGAAATCGGAACGCTCGGGGGTTATTCGACGATCTGGCTGGCCCGGGCGGTGGGCGAGGGCGGCAAGGTCGTCACCTTCGAAGTCGATGCGCGACACGCCGAGGTCGCGCGAGCCAATATTGCCCGCGAAGGCATGGGCGCGCGCGTCGATCTGCGCGTCGGCGCGGCGCTCGATCTGCTGCCGCAACTCGAAGCGGAGCGAGCCGG
Source organism: Alphaproteobacteria bacterium (assembly GCA_016869555.1). Classification (GTDB taxonomy): domain Bacteria; phylum Pseudomonadota; class Alphaproteobacteria; order Rhizobiales; family Beijerinckiaceae; genus Methylocystis. The sequence goes on from VGDY01000018.1 coordinate 25,809, forward strand.
GTCCTTCGACCTCGCCTTCATCGACGCCGACAAGCCCAACAACGCCGCCTATTTCGCCTATGCGCTGAAGATGTCGCGGCCAGGCGCGCTGATCATCGTCGACAATGTCGTGCGGGAAGGCGCGGTCGCCGATCCTTCGCAAACCGACGGCGGCGCGGTCGGGGCGCGCGCCTTGTTTGAGGCCGTCGCCGCTGAAACGCGCGTTGAGGCGACGGCGGTGCAAACCGTCGGCGCCAAGGGCTGGGATGGCTTCCTTATCGCCCGCGTCATATAGCCGCCGGACCATGCCGCCTTTGGACGCGTCCATCAGCTGGTAACGCGCTCCGTGACGAGCGTCGGCGGCAAGCGCTTCTAAACGCTTTCGAAAGCCCTTTTCGCGCCGCGCCGCTTTCGCAGCACGGGCGCGCCGTCGGCGCCGAAAAACGCCGCTTCGACCTGGTTGCCGCAGTCGTCATAGCGCCAGGAGATCCGCGCCGCGCCTAAATCCTTGCGGACTGTCGGCTTCCCTTCGGCGTTGAAATAGGCCTCTTCGACCTGATTGCCCTTGGCGTCATAGAAGCGCGCCACCCGGGCGGCGCCCAGGCTCTTGCGCTTCATCGGTCGCCCGTCATGGTCGAAATAGGTCTCGACGACCTCCACCCGTCCGCGCGTCGGCGCCGGGTCGGCGATGGCTTCGGGCGTCACGCGAATGTCGCCGTCGCCTGCGGCGGTGAGTTTCCCGTTCTGGGAGCAGCGCCGCTCTCCTGAGCCGGCGCGACGCGTCGTCTTAACGAAGCGCGTCGCCGAATGAGTTTTCTGTTCCATGATCCCAAATCGCTGGGCGGTCCGATGGCTCGTCGCTGCCGCCAGTCTGAAAACTGAGCGGCGCATGCGCTAGACGACGCATGCCGACGAACGACGGAAACGCTGTTCTGACTCCCCGGCGCCGCTTGCCGGCGCATCGGGCGTTAGGCCGCAGACTGCGGCAAGCGTCAGATCAGGACCGGAGGCGCGCGGGAGCCGAGAGGCGGAGTCGACGCCTCGGGGGACAGGGAGGTCGCTTCAAAGGCGAGCTTGATCGTCGAAAAGGACGCCGGCGGATGAGTCTCGCCCACGAAGGCCGAGGCCGCCGTCGCGCCGCCAAACGACGCGCAATGCACCACGCAACAGACGTCGCCGCCTTGCCGCGCCGGGCGCGCCGGCGTCGTGGGATCGCCGGAAAACGGTCCGGACGATTTGTTGAAGCAAATGGAGCTGGCGAAAAGGCCCGAAGCGCGCCCGCTGAACGAGACGCCAATTGCGAAGCCTTGCAAAACAAGCATATAGGCGACGAGCAGGGTGACTGCCGTCGATCCATACTGCCATGTTTTGACGTCGCCGCGAGCGCTCATAGCAGGTCAAGCTATTCACTGAATCTGTTAAGGTCAATGGCGGCGCAAGATCAAGTCAAGATCAAGGGCTCCAGGGCCGCGCTTCCTGCGGCGCCCGCTCGAGGGCCTTTTGCGTCTCGACAGCGTCAAACACGGCGCGCAGCGACTCTCGCACGCCGACGCCGCTCGCCGATGAGAGGAGCAGGGGCGCCGCCTGCCGCTCGGCGGCGCCGTTGGGCGCATTCTTGGGGCTCGCCGAGGCGATCGCCCGCCGCAGGCGCTCGCGCTGCTTCCTGAGATGATCCGCGTCGACCGCATCGACCTTGGAAAGCGCAATTATTTCTGGTTTCTCCGCGAGGCCGGCGCCATAGGCCGCGAGTTCGGCGCGGACGATTTTGTAGTCCTTGCCGGCATGTTCGCCGGTCGCGTCGACGAGATGCAGCAGCGCCCGACAGCGCTCGACATGGCCGAGAAAGCGGTCGCCGAGCCCGTGACCCTCATGCGCGCCTTCGATCAGGCCGGGAATGTCAGCGAGCACGAATTCCCTGTCGCCGCTGCGCACGACGCCAAGGCCCGGGTGAAGCGTCGTGAAGGGATAATCGGCGATTTTGGGCTTCGCCGCGGTCACCGCAGCGAGAAAGGTTGACTTGCCGGCGTTCGGCAGGCCGATGAGGCCGGCGTCGGCGATGAGTTTCAGCCGCAGGACGATGGTGCGCTCCTCGCCCGCCTGGCCGGGATTGGCGCGCCGCGGCGCCCGATTGGTCGACGTCGTGAAATGGGCGTTGCCGAAGCCGCCGTTGCCGCCCTTGCAGATGACGACGCGCTGGCCGACCTCGGTGAGATCGGCGATGAGCGTTTCCTCGTCCTCTTCGAAAATCTGGGTCCCGACCGGCGCCTTCAGCACGGCGTCGGCGCCGCGTCCGCCGGCGCGGTTCTTGCCCATGCCATGGCCGCCGGTCTTGGCCTTGAAATGCTGCTGATAGCGGTAATCGATCAGCGTGTTCAGCCCCTCGACGCAGAGGGCGACGACATCGCCGCCGCGCCCGCCGTCGCCGCCGTCCGGCCCGCCGAATTCGATGAATTTCTCGCGCCTGAACGAGACGCATCCGGCGCCGCCATCGCCGGACCGCACATAAACGCGCGCTTGATCGAGGAATTTCATCTTCCGCTCATGACGACGGAAAGCGCGGCCGTCGCGCCCCGAACAGGGTATGCGCTTCGCCGCGTTTCAGTTCGAACAGCTCCACGTCGATATCGCCGCCGCGCGCCGGCGCCGCCAAGATTCCGCGCCCGATGCGCCGAAATCCGAGCTTCTCATGGATGTGCAAGGAAAGCGCATTATCCGGCCGCGACGAGGATACGATCCGGTCGAGCGAGGTGATTCCGAAGGCGAGGTCGATCAGCGCCCGCGCCGCTTCGGTCGTGTAGCCCTGTCCCCAATAGGGTTTCCCCAGCCAAAAGCCGAGGGTGGCCGCGCCGCGGCGGTCGGCGCCGTGCAGGCTGACGAGGCCGATCGGCTCGCCCGGCCGGTTTTTCGGCGTGACGACGAGATGCAGGCCGCCGCCGGCGGCGTTCTCCACGCGCGCTGATTTGATGAAGTCGTCGGCGTCATGCGCTTCGTAAGGGTGCGGAATGCTCGCCGTCATCAGCGCAACGTCGGGATCGCCGACATGCCGGCGAATCTCCTCGGCGTCCGCCGCGCGCGGCCAGCGCAGCCACAGCCGCTCGGTTTCGAGCCGGAATACGTCGTCGTGGGTGATTTCGGGAAACATCCAACGCTCCAAGCGACATTCGGAAATATTGGCCCAAAAGCCGTTAAGGAGAGCGTTCTCCCTATCGGCCCATCACGGCTTTTCCGGACATCTCGCCTGGAACCTTTCCCGCCTGGATCGCCAGCAAGCGGGTCGAGACGACCGTCATCCGCCGAAATGATCGGCGGCGGGTCGTCCCCTACCGCCTACTCCGCAGCCGGCGTCGGGGCTACCGATACGCTCGAACGTCCGCCGCTTGACTTAAATTCGACGACGCCTTCGACCAGGGCGAACAGCGTGTGGTCCTTACCCATGCCGACGTTGCGGCCGGGATGCCATTTGGTCCCGCGCTGGCGCACGATGATATTGCCGCCGACGACCGATTCGCCGCCGAATTTCTTGACGCCGAGGCGCCGCCCGTCCGAATCGCGGCCGTTGCGCGACGAGCCGCCTGCCTTCTTGTGAGCCATTGTTTCGCTCCGATTGTCCTATGCGGCAGCGCCGCTTTGCGCCTGTGTCGCGAGAGGACCTTAGCCCTCGATCGCGGTGATTTTCACAAGCGTCAGGTCCTGACGATGACCACGCTTGCGCTTTGAATTCTGCCGCCGACGCTTCTTGAAGGCGATCGATTTGGCGCTGCGCGTCTGCTCGGCGATTTCGCCCGACACTTTCGCGCCAGCGACGGTAGGCGCGCCAATCCTGGGGCTGTCGCCGCCGAGCATCAGCACTTCGTCGAAAGTGACGGCGTCGCCCGGCGCGCCGTCGAGCGCCATGACGGTGATTACGTCCCCGGCGGCGACGCTATATTGCTTGCCGCCTGTTTTGATGACTGCGAACATCTTTTTGTCCTGTGTTCGTTCCGGCTCTGGCGTTTCCGCCGGCCGGCTTCTTGGCAGTTGATTTATTCCGCTTCGATATTGCGCAAATGCGCAAATGAAAAACGCGGCGAAACCGCCGCGCCGAAGCGAAGGTCATCTACTCTCGAAAGGCGGCGCCTGTCAAATTGTCGGCGGCGAAAAGGGATCGCGCGGCGCATCTCGAGCCGCGCCATTTCTTGCATCAATTGAAGCAGCCGCTGGCCTGCATCTGAGCGAACCAGACGGCGCAGGCCGCCTTGGCGCGTTCCTGGCGGCGATAACCGCCATAGCCGGGCCCATAGCCGCCGTACCCGCCATAGCCGCCGGGTCCACCGCCGCCATGGGGGCCATAGCCTCGACCCGGGGAGCCGTCGTAATCCTCATCGTCCCCATAGGGGCCGCCCGGGTAGCCGTGGCTGTGGCCGTAGCCGCGCCGATAGGCGAACTGGTTTTGGCGAACGCAATTATTGTAGTTCTGCGCGATGGCGAGGCACAGCGGCACATTGGCCGCCTTGGCGGAAGGCGAAGCGAATATCGCCGCCGCGCAGGCGGCGCCGATAAAGGACCAGATGACGAGGCGCATGTCGGCGCGTCCTTGAATGCGCCCCGCAGGGCGCTGATTGCCGCTGATTGTCGTCGCCATCTTGATTGGACGCCGCTTAAAGCAAGCTGAACGGCCTCGGTCTGGCCGATCGAATCACCAGCCGGCGATGCGTTTGCAGGAGGCGTCTCCCGTGCCGCCGAAAGCGTAATGATCGCCGCATGCGAAGGCGACTGGCGGCTCGCCCGATTGCTCGAAAAGGTCGTAGCCTTCCTTCAGGTTTTTCCAGAAGGCGGTCCAGTGCTCGTAATTGCCGGTCGCGCCGACAAAGGCCATCCAGCCGCCGCCGGTTTCGCGCGCGAGCGCCTGCTCGGTCAGCCGGAAGGGAAAGATGTGCAATTGCACTTCCTTCTGCCCGGCGCGCAGCGCCGCCTCGACGAAGGCGTAGATTTCCTCGATGCCGCGGTCGGTCATGGCGAAGCATCCGACCGATTTGCAGGCGCCATGGACCATGACGAGGCCGCCGGTCCGGCCGTTCTGACGGTCGAAAGCGTTGGGATAGCCGACGTTGAAGGCCCGATGATAGTTGGAATTGGGATGGAGCTGTTTCGCCGAAACGCTGTAGAAGCCTTCCGGCGACTGGTAGTCGGCTTCCTTGACCTTGGGTCCGAGCCTGCCCGACCATTTGCAGATCGGGTAGGTCTTGTAGAGCGTGAAGCGGGCGTTGCTCTTTCTCAGCCAAAGCTCGAGCTGGCCTTCCTGCTTGAAAATCCGCACGAAGACCTGATCGCCCATGCCGTAACGGATCGGGGCCTCCTGCTGAAACGCCTCGTCGGGCGCCGGCCGCAAGGTCGGCTCGACGGCGCGCGCCACCTGGGTCGGCTGCGCCGATTCGGCCGGCCCCGTCGGCGTGCTTTCGAGCGCGGCGCGCGCCGACGGTTGCGGCCCGGTCGGGAGCGGAGGCGCCGCCGCAGGAACCACGGCCGCCGGCGTCTGCTCGGCGGGCGTCGCCGCGGCGATCTCCGCGAACTGCTCCGCGAGCGCGGCGAGATTGGCCGGTCTCGACGGCGGCAGCGGCGTGGGTTTCTCGGCGGCGGGCGGCGCGACAGGGAAGGAGACCGACCCTTCGACGCCATCGGCGGCCGGCGGCGGGACCTCGGCCGGCGACGATAGCGGCAGCGGCGGCGCGATCATCGAGGCGGGCGGCGGGACGGGAGGAAAAGCGCCGGGCTGCATGCGCATGGCGACGCGCATGCCGGTCGGCAGGGCGCCGCTCCAAATCTTGCGCGCGGCCTCGCTGCGGGCGGGCGGGCTGTTCCCGACGGCTGACATATAGCGCAGCGCCGCGACTGCGCCGACGAGCGCCACGACGGCGATCGCCGCCAACGCCAAATGGGTCCGTCGCGGCGTCATGCGCGCAGTGCAGCCTCTCCTGCTAGATCACGCCGCATTTGGGCGGAATCGCCCCAATGCAGATAACGTGATCGATTCCAAAAGTTTAGAGTGCGCTGCACGCGAAAAACCGGACCCCACTTTTTCGCGAGCCGCGCTCTAAAGCCTGGGCTGAGCAAAGACATGAAAAAAGGCGGTTTAGTGGCCTTCGAACGCGACCAGCGTGCGCACCGGCACGCCGAGCGCCTCGAGCCGCTTCACCCCGGCAAGATCGGGCAGGTCGATCACGAAACAGGCGGCGACCACATTGGCGCCGCCCTGGCGCAAGAGCTTCACCGCGCCCTCGGCGGTGCCGCCGGTGGCGATGAGGTCGTCGACAAGGATGACGCGCTCGCCGGGGTTCACCGCGTCCTCATGCATCTCCATTTCGTCGACGCCATATTCGAGTTCATAGGAGACCGAGACGGTCTTGTGCGGCAGCTTGCCCTTCTTGCGGATCGGGATGAAGCCGGCGGAGAGCTGATGCGCCACGGCGCCGCCTAAGATGAAGCCGCGCGCCTCCATGCCGGCGACCTTGTCGATCTTCGTGCCGGCCCAGGGCTGCACCAGTTCGTCGACCGCCTTGCGAAACGCCTTGGCGTCGCCGAGCAGCGTGGTGATGTCGCGAAAGAGAATGCCCTTTTTCGGATAGTCGGGAATGGTGCGAATCGCGGCGGCAAGCGGCATGTGGGACTCTTGGATCGGCGGCGCGGACGGCCGCGAGTGGAGGGACATGGCGAACCGCCACGGCGTGAGAGAGATACACGCAGGGCGGGGCGGGGCGCAAATGGGAGCGTCAACGGGATGTGGACGGGGGAAGGGTTGAATAGGGCCGCTACGAACCTTGCAAGAGCTCGCGGGTGATGTTGCGCCTTCCATGCAGGACGCGAAGAATGCTTACTGTGTCGTCGTCAGCGGCGTGGCGATAGATCACGAGATAGGGGACGACCACTCCGACTCGGATGTGCGCACCGAGCTTCGGGCGCGCTTCGCAGCTCTCTGGATGAGTGGCCAGCCGGTTGTAGAGGCGTTCGAATCGATGGTTGTATTTTTCGGCCGTGCGATAGCCTGCCTCGCCGGCGATTTCCGCCAGAATCTCCGCCGTATCCGCGTCGGCGAGTTCGGTGACGATAATGCGCGTCGTCACCTCTTGAGCGCGGCGAGACGGGCGGCGTTACGCGCTTTGTGCGCCTCAAGCGAAATGAACTCGCCGCGTTCGAGCGCGGCCAGACCTTCCTCAACGAGGGGCTTCGCCCAAGCCAAATCGTCTTTTTCGAGTTCACGCTCGACGATGCGCTCGTCGATGAGCTGACGGGCGGCTTCCTCGATCGAGGGAAAATCGCCGGCCGCGACATGCGCTTTAAGCCAGGCTTCTTGGTTCGGGGTGAGGGTAATCGCCATGAGATTCCTATATCACGAAAGAGCCTTGCCGTTCACCCGCCCCATCACCGCGTCGAGCTTCTTCAGCAGCGCCGGATCGCGCGCGTCGGGGGCGGTGAGAATCGCGTTGTCGAGCGCGCGGTCGGAGCCTACGGGGCAGGGCTCGTGTTCGCGCGGAAACTCCGCCAATACGCGCGCGAGCAAGCGCGCCACCGTCGCCGAATTCTTCTGAACGACCGCGATCACCGCGGCGACGTCGACATTGTCGTGATCCGGATGCCAACAGTCGAAATCCGTCACCATGGCGACGGTGGCGTAGGAGATTTCCGCTTCGCGCGCGAGCTTGGCTTCGGGCATCGCCGTCATGCCGATCACGTCATAGCCGGCTCCCTTGTAGGTGAGCGATTCGGCATAGGAGGAAAACTGCGGGCCTTCCATGCACACATAGGTTCCGCCGGCGACGTGATCGATGCCCTCGGCTTTCGCCGCCGCGCCGATGTGCGCCGACAGCAGCGGCGCGATCGGATGCGCCATCGACACATGGGCGACGCAGCCGTCGCCGAAGAAGGATGATTGCCTTGCGAAGGTGCGGTCGACGAATTGATCGACGAGCACGAAGAGGCCGGGAAACAGCTCGGATTTGAACGAGCCGCAGGCCGATACCGAAATCAGATCGGTGACGCCGGCGCGCTTTAAGGCGTCGATATTGGCGCGGTAGTTGATCGTCGAGGGCGAGAGCCGGTGGCCGCGCCCGTGCCGCGGCAAAAAGACCGCCTGCGTGCCGGCCAATTCGCCGAAACAAAGTTCGTCGGAGGGCGCCCCCCAGGGCGTTGCGACGCGCTCGCGGCGAATGTTGGCGAGCCCCGGCAGATCGTAAACGCCTGACCCGCCGATTATTCCGACGACCGCTTTGGTCATGAATGACTCTCCTTGCGTTGCTGCCTATCGGCTGTTTCTCGGCCGGCGCGCGCGGGCGCCGAAATTCGCGGCAATGCTACAGGGTTGCGCCCCCAAAACGCCTGTGTTAGGGGACGCTCGCCTTGGAGCTGGGGCGCTGCGGCCCCCGTTCCTTTTCCTACAGCATCCGTCGGTTGAAGCTAACCGCTTATCGTCGCGACCGCGCGATTTGCACTGCGGGCGGCGTCTCCAGACGATGTAGATTGACGAGCGAACCAGGTGGCTCACGACGGAGATTCCTTATCGGGCGTTGCAGGTCGCTACGCCTCCGCCCTCTATGATTTGGCGACGGAAAAACACGCCGCCGATGACGTCGCCGCCGCGCTCGACCGGTTTCAGGCTTTGATCGACGGCAGCGATGATTTGAAGCGTCTGGTGAAAAGCCCGGTGTTCTCCGCGCAGGAGCAGATCAAGGCGCTCGACGCGGTTCTCGACAAGGCGCAGATTTCCGGCATCGCCGCCAATTTCATCCGCCTCGTCGCCGCCAAGCGCCGGCTCTTCGTCATCTCCAGCATGATCGTCGCCTACCGCCGTCTCAATGACAGGGCGAAGGGCGTCGTGCGCGCCGACGTCACGGTCGCCGGGCCGCTAAAGCCCGATCATGAGGCGGCGCTGCGCGAGGCGCTCGCCGGCGTCACCGGCGGCAAGACCGTCGATCTCAACCTCAAGACCGATCCGTCGATCATCGGCGGCTTAGTCGTCAAACTCGGTTCGCGCATGGTCGACGCTTCCGTTCGCGCCAAGCTCAACGCAATCCGCACACGCATGAAAGAGGTCGGCTGATGGATATCCGCGCCGCAGAAATTTCCGCGATCCTCAAGAATGAGATCGCCAACTTTGGCGCCGAGGCCGACGTCACCGAGGTCGGCCAGGTGCTCTCGGTGGGCGACGGCATCGCCCGCGTCTACGGACTCGACAATGTGCAGGCCGGCGAAACCGTCGAATTCCAGGACGGCACCAAGGGCATGGCGCTCAATCTCGAAACCGACAATGTCGGCATCGTGATTTTCGGCGACGACCGCGCCATCAAGGAAGGCCAGACGGTCAAGCGCACCGGCGCCATCGTCGAAGTGCCCGTCGGCAAGGAGTTGCTCGGCCGCGTCGTCGACGCGCTCGGCAATCCGATCGACGGCAAGGGGCCGATCAAGGCGACGCAGCGCTCGCGCGTCGACGTGAAGGCGCCCGGCATCATTCCGCGCAAATCGGTGCATGAGCCGATGGCGACGGGCCTCAAGGCCGTCGACGCGCTGATCCCGATCGGCCGCGGCCAGCGCGAACTCATCATCGGCGACCGCCAGACCGGCAAGACCGCGATCGCGCTCGAC
>VGDY01000019.1 GCA_016869555.1 Alphaproteobacteria bacterium
GAATCGCGGTCGATGTGGTATGTTCCTGCATGGCGTTGCTTCCTTTCGTGGAATCAGCACCCCGAGCCTAACGGCTCAAGGCGAGCAACGCCGCTCCTCCTTTTTCAACAATGATCGGGACATCCCCGAATTCCGGACGGGATATCAAAGCTGGCGAACGAGACGGTCGACGCCAAGAGTCGACTTTCATTCAAGAGCCGCGCCTGCCGCGTTTCTAACTGAAAGCCGTGACAGCTTCGCGACGAAGTTCGCTAGTTTTTCAACAACATACTTATTAGCCGAGCTGAGGCCGCAGCACGACTGACGATTTAACTCACGGGCAGTTGAATAGTTCCCGGCGGCCAAATAATTCGTAGCTGCAGCGCAAAAAATTTGGGCGCCGAAGAACGGCTCACCAACTGCCGACATTGGGCGCCGAGGCCCAGGGTTCGGTCGGCGGCAGCGGCGCGCCCTTCTGAAGCAATTCGATGGAAATCATGTCCGGCGTTCGCACGAAGGCCATGTGGCCGTCTCGCGGGGGACGATTGATCGTCACGCCGGCCGCCTGCAGGCGGGCGCAGACTTCGTAAATATTTTCAACGGCGAAAGCGAGGTGGCCGAAATTCCGCCCGCCGGCATATTCATGCTCGTCCCAATTATGGGTGAGTTCGATCGTCGGCGCGTGTTTTTCCTTGGCGTCAGCCAGGTCTTCGGGCGCCGCGAGATAGACGAGCGTGTAGCGCCCCTTCTCATTCTGGGTGTGGCGGACCTCCTTCAGTCCGAGCACGTCGCAAAAGAAATTCAGCGATTGCTCGAGGTCGCCGACCCGGATCATGGCGTGCAGAAACTTCATATGCGGCTCCTATCTGATGGTTCAGCTATAATTCTATCATTTAGGCGGCGCTGTTTGCGCCCGCATCGGCCCCTTGCTAGGGCTGGGGCCTGCAAAATTAGAGTGGCGCGTTTACGTGACCCAGACCAAGGCTCTTCCGAAAGCGGCGACGAGCGTCAAACTCGCAGCCGCCAAGGCTTCGATCGCCGCGAGCGCTGTTCTCGCGGTCGCGAAGCTCGCCGCCGGTCTGTGGTCCGGCTCGCTGGCGCTGTTGTCGGAATCCGGCCACGCCTTCGTCGATACCGGCGCGACGGCGCTGACCTTTTTCGCGGTGCGCGAAGCGGAGAAGCCGGCGGACGAAGAGCATCACTACGGCCATGGCAAATATGAAGCGCTCGCCGCGCTGATCGAAACCGGCTTCCTCTTCGGACTTGCGTTGTTTGTCGTTGGCGAAGCCTGGCGACGCTTGCAGGAGAAGAATGTCGAAATCGACGTGGGCTGGCCGGTCTACGGCGTGCTCGTCGTCTCCATCGTCATCGATTACGTGCGCTCCCGTCAGTTGAAACGGATCGCAAAGGCTGAAGGCAGCGACGCGCTCGCCGCCGACGCGTTGCATTTTGCAAGCGATCTGGTGTCGTCGGCGTTGGTGCTGGTCGGCCTCGTTGCAGCGCATTATGGGTTCGAGCGCGGCGACGCGCTTGCCGCCTTCGGCGTTGCAGCATTCATCGCGATCGCCGGTTTTCGGCTGGGCCGGCGCACCATCGACACCTTGCTTGACGCCGCCCCGCGTGAACTCGCGCCGCATGTCAGACGCGCGATCGCCGATGTGCCGGGCGTCATCGCGATCGATTCGCTGCGCCTGCGCACGATCGGTCCGGACATTGTCGGCGAGGCGACGATCGGCGTCGCGCGGGGGCTGCGCGTGGAGCAGGCGGCGCGGATCAAATCGGCCGTCACCGACGCGATCGCCGATGTGACGCCGCGCGCCCGCCTCACGCTGTCGGTCGAGCCTCAGGCGCTCGATGACGAGACGGTCGCCGAACGCATCCTCCTGGTCGGGTCGCGCCGACATATTCACGCCCATCATGTCATCGCTCAACAGATCGAGGGCCGCCTGTCGATCGGCGTCGACATCGAACTCGACGGCGCCATGCCGCTCGGCCGCGCGCACGCAATCGCCGACGATTTCGAAAGCGCATTGCGCGACGAATTCGGCGCCGACGCCGAAGTCGAGACCCATATCGAGCCGCTCGAAATGCAGCTGCTCGCGGCGCGGGCCGCGGACCCCTCAGTCGCTGGCGCGATCGAAGCGGCGCTCGCCAGCGTCGCCGCTCAGACTCGTCCGCTTGCGCGGATGCGGGACATTCGGGTCCGCCAAACCGCCGGCGGCTTCGTCGTCAATTTCCGCTGCCGAATTGACGCCGCCGTATCGGTGCAAAACGCGCATGACGCGCTCGACGAAATCGAGCGCCGCACGCGCGAGGAGTTTCCGCAGATTCTCCGCATCGTCGGCCGAGCCGAACCGGCTGACCGCTGAGCGCGCCGCATAGCCAAAAACGCGGGCTTGGTCTAAGAGAGACGTCATGACGCAGAAGCCGGACGCCGCCGCAGACATCGCTTCGATGCCCTTCGAACAAGCGATGCAGGAGCTCGAGCGCATCGTCGGCGATCTGGAGAAGGGCGCCGTGTCGCTCGACGAATCGGTGAAGCTCTATGCGCGCGGCAAGGCGCTGCAGGCGCGTTGCGAGACTCTCCTCGCCGAGGCCGAAGCCCGCATCGAAAAAATTACTCTTGGCGAAAACGGCCAGCCGACGGGAGTCGCGCCCTTCGACGTCGAGTGATAGTCTCAACCGTTCTCAATTTTGATTTGGACAGGGAATATTGCCATGGCTAAGAAGCTGGTCATTTTATGCGACGGCACCTGGAATAAACTGGCCGCATGCGGCACCAACGTCCTGCGGACGTTGCAAGCCATCGAGAGCGGCGATGACGCCGGCGGCGCGCCGCAGCTCGTGCATTACATCGCCGGCGTCGGCACGCGGAGCGGCGAAAAATTAAGGGGCGGAACGTTCGGTTATGGAATTTCAAACAACGTCATCGACGCTTATTCCTTCCTCGTGAGCAATTACGAGGAGAAGGACGAAATCTTTCTTTTCGGCTTCAGCCGGGGCGCCTTCACGGCGCGGAGCATCGCGGGCCTGGTGCATAATCTCGGCATTCTGAGGCGATGCAACATGCCGCAGGTGTCGATCGCCTACGGACATTACAAGGAAAAATCGGACGGCTGGCGGCCGAAAGGCGCGGACGCCGCGCAGTTTCGAAGCGACTACTGCCATCCCTGGCCGGTGAAAATCCGCTTTCTCGGCGTCTGGGACACTGTCGGCGCGCTCGGCGCGCCTTATGGCGAATTCCTCGGATATCTCGTCGACAAAATGTTCGGGTGCAGTTTTCATAATGTGACGCTGAGCGAGAGCGTCGACAGCGCCTATCATGCCTTGGCCGCGGACGAGCGGCGCTGGCCGTTCCGTCCGACGCACATCGAATTTACGGATTATCACCGGCAGAGAAACGAGAAGAATTTGGCTGAGCGCGGATTTCCGCTTTACAAGCAAAAATGGTTTCCCGGCGTGCATTCTAATGTCGGCGGCGGCTACAGCCGATATGGGCTGTCGGATTGCGCCTTGGAATGGATGGTGGAATGCGCGCGCCTGAACGGGCTTAACATCGCGCCGCTGGACAAGGCGAAATTTTCCAGGGATCGCCTGTTCAGCAAGGATCATTCGCAGCCGATCGAAAAGAGCCAGACGCTTTACTACCAATTGCTGACGGCGGCCTTTGTCAAAGCGCCCTCGCTTGTGGGGATGAAGTCGGTCTATCCCCGCGACGACCATGAACTGGTCAAACACCTTACCTGGCGTGGCGAATATATTCGTCCGATCGGTCCGGATGAGGACATCGACGCCGTGCTCGAGAAGCGGAAGGTCGACAAGGAATACGACAAAATGTGGAGCGATCTCGAAGCAGGGCGAGCGCGCGGCGCTTAACGAGCGCTGCAGGTCGATCCGCCGGCTTCTCCTCTGCCGCAATTCCACCCTCCCCTTGCGGGGGAGGGTCGAAGCGCGTAGCGCTTCGGGGTGGGGTGAGCAGCGCTCGAAGCTCGAAGCGCGCGAGCAGGAAGGCTTTTCGACCGACTGGTTGTGAGCTTCACCCCACCCCGGACTGCTTCGCAGTCCGACCCTCCCCTTATAGGGGAGGGTGAATGCGCCGCCTGCCGCATCGAGGCGCATAAAGGCGTGTGACGAATTTGCGGCGCTCGGAAGGCGCACCGTCGCCGCGGTCGCCAAAAATATTACGCGCCGGGCGGGCCCGTTAACCTTCGAAACGGGCGTCAGTTAACCCAAGTTCCGCCAAGCTTAATCCGGGGCAGGGCGCGGGCGTCGGAGCCGCCGCGATGCGGCGATAATAGCCGTTTTATATCAATATGATATTCGATCACATCAAATTTTATTGGTTTTTGTAGGTCAAAATTATACTTACCGGAAAGCCGCGAAAATCTGAACGGTTTCGCGTAAAATGCAGCAGAATTACTTTCACAGACAGCAAAACAAGAAAACTAACTTCGCCTCATGTCACGGAGGCGGGTTATGTTGGGCATCGTCAGCAAAGCGGTTATGGCTCTCGGGATGGCGGGCGCGGCGCTCGTCGCGATCAATGCGAAAAGCTTCGCCGGATCGGAGCCAGCGACTTTTGCGTCGATCGGCCAGGAAACGAGCGTGCCCTACGGCTGGGTGGAGTTCTGCCAGCGTTATCGCGGCGAGTGCCAGGACGACGAGACCGCGCCGCAGGACATCGAACTCACCGCCGCCGTCTTTCGCAAGATTGCGCGCATCAACGCCTGGGTGAACAAGAACATCGATCCGATCGCGGATGTGGATCATTGGGGCTCGGTCGACCGGTGGGATTACCCCAGCGACGGCCAGGGCGACTGCGAGGATTTCGCCCTGCTGAAGCGCCGCATGCTGATCGAAGAGGGCTTTCCGCGCGAGGCGCTGCTGCTCACGGTGGTCAAGGAGAAGAACGGCGAGGGCCATTCGGTTCTGACGGTCAAGACCAGCCGCGGCGAATTCGTGCTCGACAATCTCTCCGACGAGATGCGCCCCTGGACGCGCGCTCCCTATCGCTTCGTCAAGCGGCAGTCGCAGCACAATCAGAATGTCTGGGTGGCGATCGGCCCGCCGACCAGCGCCCCGCTCTATGTGTCGCGGTGAGGCCGGCGCTCTCAGGCGATCAGCGTCAGCCCTTTCGCGTAGCGTTGGCCGTTCTCGACATAATGTTTCGCCGAGTCGAGATGGCGCGCGCGGGCTTCGGGCCCCAGCGTCCGGATCGCTTTGGCGGGCGCGCCGACAATCAGCGAATAGTCGGGAAATTCCTTGCCTTCGGTCACCAGCGCATTGGCGCCGACAAGGCAGTTCGCGCCGATCTTCGCCCCATTGAGGATGGTCGCGCCCATGCCGATGAGCGTCGCCTCGCCGATGATGCAACTGTGCAGAATGACGCCATGGCCGATGGTGCAGTCGGGCCCGATGACGAGCGGAAAGCCCATGTCGGTATGGAGGACGCTGTTTTCCTGAATATTGGTGCGCGCGCCGACCGTGATCCATTCATTGTCGCCGCGCAACACGCAGCCGAACCAGACATTGGCGTCCTCCTCCAGTTCGACCCTGCCGATGACATGCGCGCCGGGCGCCACATAGAACCGGCCGGGGGCCGGCAGGCGCGGCGCGATTGCGTCGATCGTGTAAAGCGGCATTGGCGAAGCCTCCATGAAATGAGGCGCGACATTGCCATTTCCGGGCTTTCACAGGCAATGGCGCTGCGCCCAGGCCGGGCCGATCTCATTCGGAAGTCACGGAAATTTAGACTATAAGCGGAAGACGGGGTTTGATATTGCCGGCTGGCGCGCGGCTGGTGGGGAAATCGCGCGAACGCCGTAGTCGGAGGACGCCACTGAGCGCCATCATGTTGCGGGATCGGGTGCGACTGGCTGGCGTCTCGGCGGCGCGGGCGGCGGGAGCCTTCGCGCGAGGCGCCGCCGCGCCTTACCACTTGATGAAATCCATGGCGATCGCGCCGCCGGAGCGGCTGCGGATCGCGCCGCCCGACATCAGAACCACCGACTCGACCGTCGCGGACCAGATTTACGCCGGCTATTTTTCCTTCGAAGGCAAAACCGTGCAGGCGAGGGGCGTATCGCCCTTTCTCGTGACGGCGCCTTCGGACGGCTGGCGGCGATCCCTCGCCGGCTTCTCCTGGCTGAGGCATCTGCAGGCCTTCGACAAGAAGGTGGCGCTCGCCAATGCGCAGGCGCTTGTCGCCGAGTTTCTCGCGCTCCCGAAGCTGCCACCCGATGATCCCGCGATGGAGCCGGCCGTCGTCGCCCGGCGCCTCCTTTCCTTTCTTTCGCAGTCGCCGACGCTGCTCGACGGCGCCGAGGCCGACTTCTACGACGCCTTCATGTTGGCGCTGGCGCGCAATGCGCGGGTGCTGTGGCGCGCCCTGGCCGGCGGCGGCGCGCTTGGGTCCGATCGCCTGTTCTGCGCCATCGCGCTTGCCGAATTCGCCGTTTGCGCCGACACCGGCCGCAAGATCGCGCCGCATGTGTCGCGGGCGCTCAGCGCGGAGCTCGACCGCCAGGTCCTCATCGACGGCGGCCATGTGAGCCGCAATCCGCAGGTCGCCGTCGACCTGCTTCTCGACCTTTTGCCGCTACGGCAGGTGATCGCGGCGCGCGGCCTGCAAACCCCGCCCGCCGTCCTGCGCGCGATCGACCGAATGATGCCGATGCTGCGGATGCTGCAGCATGGCGACGGCTCCCTGGCGCTGTTCAACGGCATGGGCGCGACGGCGCTGGATCGGCTGGCGAACGCGCTCGCCCATGAGGACACGCGCGGCGCGCCGCCGGTCAACGCGCCTTACGCCGGCTATCAGCGCTTGGAGGCGGGCGACGCGCTCGTCATCGTCGACTCCGGCGGGCCGCCGCCCTTCGAATTCTCGCTTTCGGCGCATGCGGGCTGCCTGTCATTTGAATTTTCGATCGGGACCGAGCGCGTCGTCGTCAATTGCGGCGCTCCTTCGGCGCCGCATCTGGACGCCCGCGAACTGGCGCGGGCCACCGCCGCGCATTCGACTCTCATTGTCGGGGACCGCTCCAGCGCCCGCATCGCGCCGCAAGGCGGGCCGCGCCGGCGCGCCGGGCGCGTTCTCGCCGGGCCACGCAATGTTGGGGTCGAGCGCCGCCGCCTCGAAGGCGAAACGACGCTCATCTTGTCGCATGACGGCTATGCGCGCGATTACGGCCTCATCCACGAGCGCGAATTGGCCCTTGCGACGGATGGCTCTGCGCTTCTTGGAGTCGATCGGCTCGTTGCTGCGGAAGGCGGCGGCAGAGAGGCGCAAGCAAAGGATTTCGCCCTGCGTTTTCACATTCACCCGCGCGTCGGCGTTGCGCTGAGCGCCGACGGCGCGATCGAACTCACGCTCGCCAATGGCGAAATGCTCCTCTTTGAGGCGCAGGGCCTCGCTCCCGAAGTCGAAGACAGTATTTTTTTCGCCGCGCCCGGCGGCGCGCGCAAATGCGCGCAGATCGTCTTGCGCGGGACGGCGGCCGCCGGCGTCGAGATCGCCTGGAGATTCCAGCGGCGGGCCGGCGGGAAGGTTTCTCCCGACGGCCAGGTATGATAAGCGCGGCGCGATTGAGGAGTATGTGATGCCCGTCGATTTGCGCCGCGTGGCGCGCGCGCTGATTTCCGTTTCCGACAAAACCGGCCTTGTCGAATTTGCGCGCGTTCTGGCGGCGCATGGGGTGGAGATCGTCTCCACCGGCGGCACGCGCAACGCGCTCGCCGAGGCGGGGCTCCCGGTGCGCGACGTCGCCGATCTCACCCAGTTTCCGGAGATGATGGACGGGAGGGTGAAGACCTTGCACCCCAAGGTGCATGGCGGCCTTCTGGCGATCCGCGAGAATCCCCAGCACGAAGCGGCGATGCTCGCGCATGACATCCAGCCGATCGACCTTCTCGTGGTCAATCTCTATCCCTTCGAGTCGACGCTGGCGAAAGGCGCGCCATTCGAAGCATGCGTCGAAAACATCGACATCGGCGGTCCGGCGATGATCCGCGCCGCGTCGAAAAATCACGACGACGTCGCCGTCGTGGTCGATCCCGACGATTATGCCACGCTGACCGAGGAACTCGAGGCGACGAAGGGCGCGACGCGGCTCGCGACGCGTCGGCGGCTTGCGCAGAAGGCCTTTGCCCGTACGGCCGCCTATGACGCGGCGATCTCCAATTGGCTCGCGCAGGAACTCGCTGAAGCCTCGCCGCCGCTGCGCGCCTTCGGCGGCCGTCTCGCCGAGCCGATGCGCTATGGCGAAAACCCGCATCAATCGGCAGGTTTCTATCTCACCGGCGAGAAGCGGCCGGGCGTCGCCACGGCGCGTCAACTTCAGGGCAAGCAGCTTTCCTACAACAACGTCAACGACACCGACGCGGCCTTCGAATGCGTCGCGGAATTTGACTTCGCGCGAATGGCGGCCGCCGTCATCGTCAAACACGCCAATCCTTGCGGCGTCGCCGAAGGGGCGACGCTCGCCGAGGCCTATGCAAAGGCTTTGCGCTGCGACCCGGTTTCCGCCTTCGGCGGCGTCGTCGCGCTCAATCGCCGGCTCGACGCCGAGGCGGCGCAAGAGATCGTGAAGATTTTTACCGAAGTGATCATCGCGCCTGACGCCGACGCGGAGGCGATCGCGATCATCGGCGCAAAGAAGAACCTGCGTCTGCTGTTGACCGGCGGTCTGCCAGATGCGCGCGCGCCGGGCTTGACCTATCGCTCGGTTTCGGGCGGATTCCTCGCGCAGTCGCGCGACAACGCCGTCGTTGGCGATATGAATTTGCAGGTCGTGACGAAGCGGCAACCCACGCCGCAGGAGCTTGCCGATCTCAAATTCGCCTTTCGCGTGGTGAAACACGTCAAGTCGAATGCGATCGTTTACGCGAAGGACGCGGCGACGGTCGGAATCGGCGCCGGGCAAATGTCGCGCGTCGATTCCTCGCGCATCGCCGCTCATAAGGCGCAGGAGGCGGCGCGTGCGGCGGGGCTAACCGATAGTCTCGCGAAAGGCGCGGCCGTCGCCTCCGACGCCTTTTTCCCTTTCCCCGACGGATTGCTGGCCGCGGCCGACGCCGGCGCGACGGCCGTCATCCAGCCCGGCGGCTCGATTAACGATAAGGACGTCATCGCCGCGGCGGACGCGCAGGGACTTGCTATGGTGTTGGCCGGCGTGCGCCACTTCCGGCACTAGCAATGGCCGGGGCGCTCCGGTTAAACTGACTCATGGATGCGGCAGGAGTTGAAACATGCGCAATTCTTTGAAACTGACGTTGGGTCTTGCTTTAGTATGTGCGCTGGCGGCTGGCCAAGCGTTCGCGAAGCAGCGCAAGCCTGTTGTTACTGGCGAGGTCGCGGCGCAGGGCGACGATTTCTCTCTGCCTCTGCCGCACAATCTCACGACCGGCAAGGACTGGCTTGACGACGGCGCGGGTTCGGCGGCGCAGGGCAATCTGCAGCCCAATCGTTACGCCAACGACAACTACTTCCTCGAGCAGCAGGATTTCGCGCTTCAAGATCCGCAGCGCTACAACGCAATCGGCCAGTTTTTTGATTACGATTGGTGAGCTGCGCGTCCTGAATGAAAAAGGCCGGCGTGCGCCGGCCTCTTTTGACGCTTGGATGTTTTGCGTTAGCAAGCGGGCACGGAGCGATAGCCGACCACGTCGCCCCAGCGATTGAAGATCGGACGGCGCTCGTAATAGCAGTCCGGGCCGCTCGCGGCGGCGGCCGCCATTGCGCCGAGAGCCAGAGCGCCGCCCACGGCGTAAGGCGCCCAGCCATAGCCGTGATGATGCCACTTGGACCAGGCGAAAGCCGGCGTCGCGCTGGCGACCGTTCCGGCCAGAACCGCGGCGGCGAGAGTGGCGGAAATGATTTTCTTTGAGTTCGACATGACGCTCTCCTGAGCTCTGCTTCGCAGTTTTTCTCTCTGCGAATGGGCGCAATGTAGAGTGCGTCTCTCGGGCTGTTCGTGCGTCGACGCACACGCCGCGACGGGGCTTTCTCGCTGCGCTCCTCGCGGGGCGTTACGCTTCGCTCTGCGCGAGCAGCCTTTGCTGATGGTCGGTGATCAGCCCGTCGATGATCTCATCGAATTCGCCCTCCATCACCCGGTCGAGCTTATAGAGCGTGAGATTGATGCGATGGTCGGTGACGCGCCCTTGGGGGAAATTATAGGTGCGGATTCGCTCGGAGCGGTCGCCTGAGCCGACCTGCTGCTTGCGGTCGTCGGAACGTTCCTTGTCGAGCCGCTGGCGCTCGGCGTCGTAAAGACGCGACCGGAGAACGCTCATCGCCTTGGCTTTGTTGCGATGCTGCGAGCGCTCTTCCTGCATCATCACCACGATGCCGGACGGAATGTGGGTGATGCGAATCGCCGACTCGGTCTTGTTGACATGCTGGCCGCCGGCGCCTTGCGCGCGCATCGTGTCGATCTGCAGATCCTTGTCGTCGATGGCGACGTCGACATCCTCGGCCTGCGGCAGCACCGCCACCGTCGCCGCCGACGTATGAATTCGGCCCTGCGTTTCCGTTTCCGGCACGCGCTGGACGCGATGCACGCCCGACTCGAATTTCAGCCGTCCATAGACGCCGCGACCGATGATTTCCGCGACGATTTCCTTGAATCCGCCGAGCGCGCCGGGGCTTTCCGACACCATTTCGACGCGCCAGCCCTTGAGCGCCGCATATTTCTGATAGGCGCGGAAGAGATCGCCGGCGAACAGCGCCGCTTCGTCGCCCCCGGTGCCCGCCCGGACTTCGAGTATCACGCTCTTTTCGTCCGCCTCGTCCTTGGGAAGCAGCGCCAGGCGCAGCCCGCTTTCGGCCGCTTCGAGCCGTTCGCGCGCGGCGACCGTCTCGCTCTCCGCCAGCGCCCGCATGTCGGCGTCGAGCGCCGCGTCGGCGAGCATGGCGGAAAGCTCGCCCGATTCCTTCTGCGCCGCGCGATAGGCGCGAATTCTGTCGACGACCTCGTCGAGCGCGGCGCGTTCGCGCGACAGGGCGACGAAGGCCTGTCCGTCGGCGCCGACGGCGAGCTTGTCGCCGATCTCGTCATAGCGGCGCAGAATGAGGTCGAGTTTGTCTTGAGCGAACATGTGAAGGTTTCTTGAGAAAGGGTTGCGGCGACGGCGCGGAGAAAGAGAACGCCGCTACAAGGGCACGCCGCGCGCCTGCGCATATTCGCGCAATTGGTCGCGCACGGATGCGCCGCCGTCATCGGACGCGAGCAGAGAGGCGAGATAGACCTGCGCCTCTTCGAGATTGAGATTGAGGATCATGGTCTTGACCGGGCCGATGGCGGAAGCCGCCATCGACAGCGATCGGTAGCCGATGGCCAGCAGCGCCAGCGCCTCGAGCGGGCGGCCGCCCATCTCGCCGCACAGCGTCACCGGCGCGTTGTGCCGCACGCCGGCGGCGACGACGCGCTCGAGCGCGCGCAGCACTGGCCGGGAGAGGTTGTCATAGCGTTTCGAAACGCGCGTATTGTCGCGATCCGCCGCGTACATGTATTGCACCAGGTCGTTGGAGCCGACCGACAGGAAGTCCGCGCGCTTGGCGATGAGATCGATTTCCCACAGCAGCGACGGCACTTCCACCATGGCCCCGAACTCCACCCGGGTTGGCGGCGGATAACGGTGGCGCGTGATGTGACCGAACTCGCGCAGCGCGATCGCCTTCGCCGCGTCGAACTCGGCGACATTGGCGATCATCGGAAACATGATCCGCAGATCGCGACCCGCGCCTGCCTTCAACATTGCGCGCAGCTGCATGCGCAGCAGGCCCGGCCTGTCGAGGCCGATGCGGATGGCGCGCCAGCCGAGCGCCGGGTTTTCCTCTTCGATCTTCGCCATATAGGGCAGAATCTTGTCGGAGCCGATGTCGAGCGTGCGGAAGGTGATCGCCTTCTCCGGCGCCCCGTCGAGCACGGCTTTGTAAAAGCGATATTGCTCGTCCATGCGCGGAAAGCGCGGCGCGAGCATGAATTGCAGCTCAGTGCGAAAAAGTCCGATCGACTGCGCGCCGGTCTCATGCAGATGCGGCATGTCGATCGCGAGGCCGGCGTTCATATGCAACGTGATCTCGACGCCGTCCTTGGTGATCGCCGGCACGTCGCGAAGCTTGGCGTATTGTTCCTGCCGTCGCGCCCGCAGCCGCGCCTTTTCGGCATAGGCGCTCTGCACGTCCGGCTGCGGGCGAACATGCACTTCGCCGGTCGTGCCGTCGACGATGATCGGATCGCCGGTTTCGACAATGTCGATCAGTCCGGCGACGAGCCCCACGGTGGCGACGCCGAGCGCCCGCGCGACAATGGCGACATGGCTTGTTGGCCCGCCTTCCTCCAGCACAAGTCCGCGCAGCCGCTTGCGGTCATAGTCGAGCAGCGCCGCCGGCCCCATTGTTCGCGCGACGATGATGGCGTTTTCCGGCACGCTGTCGCGGTCGGCGACATAGCTTTGGCCCGTCAACTGATGCAGCAGCCGGTTGGCGATGTCGTCGAGGTCATGCAGGCGGTCGCGCAGATAAGGGTCGGTCTGACGCTGCATGCGCGCCCGCGCGTCATTCTGAACCCGCTCGACCGCCGCCTCCGCGGTCAGGCCGGTCATCACCGCTTCGCGCAGTCGGCGCACCCAGCCGCGGTCATAGGCGACCATGCGCACGGTTTCGAGGATTTCGCGCGGCTCGCCGGCGGCGATGCGGTCGCTGTGCGCGACGAGTTCGTCGATCGACTGGCGCATCGCGTCGATGGCGTGTTCGAGCCTTGCGAGTTCGCCGGGCATGTCTTCGGCGACGAGCTGCTTGATGACGACGCGCGGTTCATGCAGCAGCACATGGCCGAGACCGACGCCTTCCGCCATCGGCGCGCCCTTTAGCGAAGCCGGGCGATAGAGCGCGAGATCGCGCGGGTCTTCGATCGCCTGCAATTCGCCGGAGGCGATGAGTTCGGCGAGCAGCATCGCCGTCGTCTGCAGCGCCTCGATTTCTTCTTCCGAATAGACGCGGCGCACCTGGTTTTGCACGACGAGCACGCCGAGCGTGTTGCCGCCGCGCAGAATCGGCACGCCCAAAAATGAGTGATAGGCCTCTTCGCCCGTCTCCGGCTTGTAGGAGAAGGAGGGGTGCTCCTGCGCTTCCGAAAGCGCAAGGGGCTCGGCGCTCTTCGCGATCAGGCCGACGAGGCCTTCGCCAGAGTGCATCGTGGTCAAATGGACGGCCTCGCGGTTGAGGCCTTCAGTGGCGTAAAGCTCCAAGCGCTGGTCGGCGCGCAGCACATAAACGGAACAAACTTCGGCGACCATATTGGCGGCGATTTGCACGACGATCTTGTCGAGCCGCGCCTGGGCGCTGACCGGTTCCGCGCTGATTTCGCGGAGTCGGCGCAACAGAAGGCGAGGACCGCCTAGAGCGCTTCGCATCCAATCCGTTCCCGTTTTCCCAATATTTCTGGGTGGCCTACCGCAAAAAAAACCGCCATGCGCCAGTAAATTGCGACGGTGGCTCTTAAGCAGCGTATATTGACGCCGTCGTCGCTCCGCAAGCGCGGCCAACAAGCTCAGGGACGCAAGGAACATACCGCTATTGCAAAGCTTGGCGAATCGGCTTGCGGGCAGGGCAGGAAGCCTCTACCACTGGTCGATCAAAGTAAGGCGATGACTGCCCACGCGCTTGGCGCCTGTCCGAGGCCGCGCGAAACGCGTTTTCCGAGCTTGCGGCATCGAGAAGAAGATTCGTGCGTCTGACAAAATATCTGATCGCTCTCTTTCTGCTCGTCGTATCCGCTCAGGCCGTGGCCATGGAGTCCGTCAGAGTGCCGCAAGGCGCGCGGGCGATCGATCTTACCAATGTGGTCGAGAAACATTCTTCGCAGGGCGACCGCCTGCAGGTTTCGACGGCGCCCGGACCGGACGGTATCGTTCGACGCATCGAGGTCGGCGCCAAGGAGGCGGGCAGCCAGCCCAACTGGATCGTTTTCGCGCTCACCAACGACACCGACGAGCAGATCGAGCGCCTCATCGTTGCGCCGCATTACCGTCTGCAAGGCTCGGGCGTCATCTGGCCCGATCTCGGCTCGACGCGGATCTCGGCGATCACGGCGAGCCAAGGGTTCCCGCCAGAAGCGGTAGACGCTTCGGACGCCGACATTTTCCGGCTGACGCTCGACCCCGGAACGACGGTCACCTATGTCGCCGAGCTGCGCGCGCCAAACCTGCCACAGCTCTATTTGTGGGAGCCCTCGGCCTATAAGGACAAGGTGACGAGCCTGACGCTCTATAAGGGCATCGTCATCGGCATCGCAGGCCTGCTGGCGCTGTTCCTGACGATCGTCTTCGTGGTGAAGGGCGCGGTCATTTTCCCGGCGGCGGCGGCGCTCGCCTGGGCGGTCCTGGCCTATGTGTGCATTGACTTCGGCTTCTGGGACAAGATTTTCGGCTTCGACGCCAACGCCAACAGCATCTGGCGCGCCGGCGCCGAGACCGTCCTCTCGGCGACGCTGGTGGTTTTTCTCTTCGCCTATCTGAACCTCAACCGCTGGCATGTGCGCGCCTGGCATGTCGCGGCGCTGTGGCTCCTGATCCTTTTGGACCTCGTCGGCCTGGCGGTGTTCGATGCGCCGGTCGCCGCCGGCGTCGCGCGCATCTCGCTCGCGACGGTCGCCATCGTCGGCTTCGTGCTGATCCTCTACCTCGCGACGCACGGGTTCGATCGGGCGATCATGTTGATACCGACATGGTTCCTTCTCGCCGTCTGGGTGGCGACGGCGGGATTTGCGGTCGCCGGCTGGATCACCAACGACCTCGTCTCTCCCGCGCTCGTCGGCGGCCTCGTGCTCATCGTGATGCTGATCGGCTTCACCGTGTTGCAAAACGCCTTCGCCGCCGGCGGTCTGTCGCATGGCGCGCTCAGCGACGTCGAGCGTAAGGCGCTCGCGCTCACCGGCGCCAATGAGATCGTGTTCGACTGGGACGTTCCCTCCGATCACATCTATGTCAGCCCCGAAGCGGAAGCGGCGCTCGGACTCGACCGTGGCGGGCTCGAAGGCGCCGCCTCCTCATGGCTCGATCTGCTGCATCCTTTCGAGCAGGACCGCTATCGCGCCTGTCTCGACGCGATCCTTGAACAGCGGCGCGGACGCATCAATCAGGTGTTTCGGTTGCGCGCCGCGGACGGCCACTATCTTTCCTACCGGCTGCGGGCGCGGCCGGTGGTCGGCCCCGACGGCGAGGTGATCCGCGTCGTCGGCACGCTCAATGACGTGACCGACGAACGCAACGCCCAGGAACGGCTGCTACACGACGCCGTGCACGACAATCTCACGGGCCTGCCGAACCGTGAATTGTTCTTCGATCGCCTGGAAGCGGCGCTGGTTCTGGCGCGCATGGAAAAGGACGTGCGCCCGACGATTCTCGTCATCGACATCGACCGCTTCAAACAGATCAATGAGCAGGTCGGCATGGCGATGGGCGACAGCATTCTGTTGACCGTCGCGCATCGCCTCACGCGGCTGCTACAGCCGCAAGATACGCTGGCGCGCCTTTCCGGCGACGTCTTCGCGATCATCCTCGTTTCGGAGACGCATGTCGACCATGTCATCTCGATCGCCGATTCGGTGCGCCGCGCGCTATCGACTCCGGTGCGCTTCACCGATCGCGAGATCGCGCTGTTCGCCTCGATCGGCATTGCGCTCTACGACCAGCAGACCCATCCCGGCGCCGCTGAAATGCTGGACGACGCCGAACTCGCCATGCGCTACGCCAAGCGCTCGGGCGGTAACCGCATCGAAGTGTTCCGCCCGGCCATGCGCGCGCAGCGCTCGGATCGGGTGACGCTTGAAGCCGATCTGCGGCGGGCGTTGGAGCGCAGCGAGATCAAGGTGTTCTTCCAGCCGATCGTCCGGCTCGAGGACCGCACCATCGCCGGTTTCGAGGCGCTGCTGCGATGGGATCACCCGCGCCTTGGTCGGCTCGAGCCTTCCGAATTCATTCCCATCGCCGAGCAGACGGGCCTGATCGTCGACCTCGGGCTTCTCGCGCTGGAGCGCACGGCCCGCGAACTCGCGGCCTGGCAACGCGCGCTCGCCGTCGATCCGCCGATCTTCGCTTCCGTCAATCTCTCGTCACGCCAGCTCTTGCGGCACGACCTGCTGCGCGACGTAAAGAGCGTGCTGATGCGCAACGACATCGCCAAAGGCAGCCTCAAGCTCGAATTGACCGAGAGCCTGGTGATGGAGAATCCCGAATATGCGGCGCAGATGCTGATGCGCATCAAGGAGCTCGGCGCCGGTCTGGCGCTTGACGATTTCGGCGCCGGCTATTCGTCGCTCGCCTATTTGCAGCGCCTTCCGTTCGACACGGTCAAGATCGACCGGTCCTTCATCAAGCAGTCCGGCGCAGGCGCCCGCCCGATCATTCTGCGCTCGATCATCGCGCTGGCGCAGGATCTCGGCCTCGACGTCGTCGCCGAAGGCGCGGAGACCGAGCAGGACGCCATCGAACTCTATCAACTGGGCTGCGGCTATGCGCAGGGCTACGCCTTCGGGCGCCCGATCAGCGCCCGGGACGCCCGCCGCCTCGTCGGCGCCGCGCCGGAAGCGGCATAGCCGCGGCGCGGCGAAACGACTAAAGTCCGAACCCGAGTTTCCGCTGATTTGATATCCGATTGATCTGTTCGCCGGGTTTGTCATTCCCGGCAGGCCGAAGGCCTGACCGGGAATCCAGAGCCGATCCGAAAAGTTGGCTTTGCTCTGGATTCCCGATCGCGCGCGTTGCGCGCGTCGGGAATGACGCGCGAGCGGTTCGATCGGAAATTGCATGACGCATCGGGCCGTTTCGCCGCATGACCAAGAAGCCTTCTCACGCCCGTCCTGCTCCCGTCGAGGATCTGACGCCGCTCGAAGCGCGCGTCGAACATGCGCGGCTCGGCGAGGAAATCGCCGCGCATGACCGCCGCTATTATCAGGACGACGCGCCGACGATCTCCGACGCCGACTATGACGCGCTGCGACTGCGTTACGAAGCGTTGGAGAGAGCTTTTCCGGAACTCGCGACGGGGGAGTCGCTAACGAAGAAGGTCGGCGCGCGCCCCAGCGAAAAATTCGCCAAGGTGAGGCACGCCGTGCCGATGCTGTCGCTCGGCAATGTGTTTTCTGACGAAGAGGTCGAGGAGTTCGTCGCGCGCGTGCGCCGGTTTCTCGGTCTCGCCGATTCCTCGAGGATCCTGTTCACGGCGGAGCCGAAGATCGATGGGCTTTCATGCTCCCTGCGCTACGAGCGCGGGCGCCTCCTTCTCGCGGCGACGCGCGGCGACGGCTATGAGGGCGAGGACGTGACCGCCAACATAAAGACGATCGGCGAGATTCCGGAAAAGCTTCATGGCGTCGTCCCCGAGATTCTCGAAGTTCGCGGCGAAGTCTATATGGCGCATGAGGACTTCGCCGCGCTCAACGACAGGCAGAAGGCGGCGGGCAAGCCGCTCTTCGCCAATCCGCGCAACGCCGCAGCGGGCTCTCTCCGCCAGCTCGATTCGCGGATCACGGCGCAGCGCCCCTTGCACTTCTTCGCCTATGCTTGGGGCGAGGTCAGCGAAACTCCTGCGAAGACGCAAATGGGCGTGCTCGACGCCTTCAAGCATTATGGCCTGCGCGTCAATCCGCTCACCAAAATCTGCGCCGGCGTCGAAGACATGCTGGCCCATTACCGCGCGATCGAGGCGCAGCGCGCGACGCTCGGCTATGACATCGACGGCGTCGTCTACAAGGTCGACGATATCGACTTGCAGAAGCGGCTCGGCTTCGTCTCGCGCGCGCCGCGCTGGGCGGTGGCCCATAAATTTCCGGCTGAACGCGCGACGACAGTTCTGCGGGATATCGAGATACAGGTCGGGCGCACGGGCGCGCTGACGCCGGTCGCAAGACTCGAATCTGTGACGGTCGGCGGCGTCGTGGTGTCGAACGCGACGCTGCACAATGAGGACGAGATCGCGCGCAAGGATATTCGCGTCGGCGACACGGTCGTCGTGCAGCGCGCGGGCGACGTCATTCCGCAGATCGTCGAGGTGGTGAAAGACAAGCGTCCGCAGGGCGCCAAGCCTTATGAGTTTCCCCATGTCTGCCCGCGCTGCGGCTCCGCCGCCCTGCGCGAAATCGATGAAAAGACGGGCGAAGCGGATGTCGTGCGGCGTTGCACGGGGTCGCTCGTTTGTCCGGCGCAGGCGGTCGAGCGCCTGAAACATTTCGCTTCGCGCAACGCCATGGACATTGAAGGGCTCGGCGACAAGCAGATCGAATATTTCTTCGACGAGGGGATGATCAAGACCGCGTCCGACATTTTCACGCTCCCTGAGCGCGAGGCGCAGATGTCGCCGCGTCTCGCCGAACGCGAGGGCTATGGCGAGACGTCCGTGCGCAATCTCTTCGCGGCGATCGAGACGCGCCGAAAAATTCCGATCAATCGCTTCATCTATGCGCTCGGCGTGCGGCACGTCGGCGAAACCAATGCGCTATCAATTGCGCGATCGTACTCAGATATGAGAAGTTTGCGAGAGGCAGCGAAGAAGGCGGCGAATGAGCGTCCCGGGCCGAATTACAGAGAGCTTATGGCTGTGCCTGAAATCGGTGACAAGCGGCGTGAAATGATCCTCTCATTCTTCGAGAGTCGCGATCGGGCTGTGGGTCGTTTCGAGAAGCCGTCCGAAATTAGTCTTACCCCGAAGGAGTTGCCTCGTCCGGCGCGCAAGGAATTGGACCAGCATTATAAGAATTGGAGAAGTTTTGAACAATCAATGAGAGCTGCAGCTCTTCAAAGACCGGGCGAAAGCTATCTCAAACTATCGAGTGTAGAAGGGCCTGTGGTGGCCGACAGCCTTATCGATTTCTTTTCAGAGCCACACAATCTCGGGGAGTTGGAGAAGCTGACGCATCTGCTTACCTTAGTTCCGTTAGAGTCAGCTCGCGCTGATACTGCGATCGCGGGGAAGACCATCGTGTTCACCGGCACTCTGGAAAATGTTTCGCGTAGTGAAGCGAAAGCAGTCGCTGAGCGACTAGGCGCAAAGGTTGCAGCTTCTGTTTCCACAAAAACCGATCTTGTAGTCGCCGGTCCGGGGG
This sequence comes from Alphaproteobacteria bacterium, assembly GCA_016869555.1. GTDB lineage: Bacteria > Pseudomonadota > Alphaproteobacteria > Rhizobiales > Beijerinckiaceae > Methylocystis. The sequence goes on from VGDY01000019.1 coordinate 19,083, forward strand.
CAGGTTCAAAGCTTGCCGAGGCTCAGAAGCATGGCATCCAGATACTTGACGAGGCTCAGTGGCTAGACCTTGTGGCTGAGGCTCAGATCGGCGGTAAACAAGCCTAGCGGTTGTACACCTTGTAATCGTCCAATTTATGATGACTGTTTCGAGGGGCCCATGATTACCGCTAGGCTGATTGATGCTCATGATAATGGTGAGATCATCGCAATTGTCTACTATGGAGGAAGCCAACCCGGCTCTTACCGCTTGATCTCGCCACTTCGTGTCGAAGATGATCGAGTATTCGCGTACTGCCATACTTCGGGACGCTTCAAATGTTTCCTCATTGAAAAGATAGAGCTGCGGGATGCTGGGGCACCCACCGAGGCTGAGTTGGCGGCAACTTGGAAGCCGCCGGCTCTTTCAGCCGAAGCAATCATACGAAGGGCTAAGCGTATTCGCGTGCGTGGGCTACAGGCCGTGGAGACTGCGCTCGCTGCTTTTTCGAAAGATGATTCATTATTGCCCGTCGCCGGCATGACGGTGGTCTTCACCGGCGCGCTCGAACGCCTCACGCGCGACGAAGCCAAGGCGCAGGCCGAGCGTTTCGGGGCGCATGTCGCGGCGTCGGTGTCGAAGAAGACCGATCTCGTGGTCGCCGGTCCCGGCGCAGGCTCGAAGCTCAAAAAGGCGGCGGAACTCGGGATCGAGGTGATTACCGAAGACGAGTGGTTTAAGCGGACGGAGCAGGGGTGAGCGTTCACCCTCTCCCATAGGGAGAGGGTCGGTCCGCAGGACCGGGGTGAGGGGCAATCGCCGTCAGCAGTTACAGCGCTCGTGGATTGGCGCTGGACTGCTGGTCAGGTTTCGGTTTGGCGGGAATGGCGCGGTCCAAGGAAGCGGATCAGCGGAATCAGTATTTCCCCTCACCCGGCTGCTTCGCAGCCACCCTCTCCCTTTGGGAGAGGGTTACACCGCCCGTGTTCCCGGCGTGTCGTCTTTCCGATAGGCCGTGCCGAACACGTAGTCCCACCAGATCGCGTGGACGCCGAAACCTTTCTCGGCGTCGCGGAAGTGATGCAGCATGTGCAGCCGCTTCACCATTCTGCCGAAGTCCGACTTCGGCTGGCCGTGATGCGTCCAGAAATGCACGCAATCATAAATCACATAGCCACTGATGAAGCCGGCGAGCACCGGCCACGCGAAACTCGCGCCGAAGATCAGGCGGGCGCAGACCAGCGCGATCAGCATGATCGGTCCCGAGAGCAGCGGCGGCATCACCAGCCGCAGCGGATCATTGGGATAGATGTGATGCACGCCGTGGATGAGGAACTGAAAGCGCGGCCCCAGTCCGAAGGGCAGCGCAAACACTGTATGAAAGAGATAGCGGTGGCCGAAATATTCGGTGAGCGTCCAGCCGATGTAGCCAATGGCGACGCCCAGAAAGACAAGCGCCACACCGTTGAGCGCGAGCGAATAGATCACGAGGCCGAGAATGATCGGGCAATAGACGATCACCGGCGTCAGATGATGCACGCGCGACAGCTTGTCGAGAAGGTCGCTTTCAAAGAGACGGGGCGAAGCGTCTAGCGCTTGTGTTCTTGCGTCCTGCGACATGGGCTACTCCGCCGGCGACAGGGCTTGCGCGTCGCGCGCGGCCTGCGTCACATTTTCCGATCGCGTTCCCAGCGAATAGGTCGGATCGAAGATGAAGGTGACGAGCAGCGCCGTCCAGGAGCGATGGCAGCGCAGATCGTCATAGAACTCCGGCGCCATCGCCTTCAGCTCGGGCAGACGGTTCCACGGGATTTCGTGAAAATCATGATGTTCGTTGTGATAGCCGATGTTGAGCGCGAGCTTGTTCAGAGGACCGTAATAGTCGAACGTCCCCTGATCCGGCCCGAAGGCGAAATGCTCCTGCAGCCAGCGCGCGCTCAAGGGATGCAGGCCGCCGACCGAGAACCAGAAGGAAAAGAAAAGGTAGAGCAGGGCGTTCGGCCCGAATGCGAGCAGCACGAAGAGATCGAACAGGGCGATGACGGCGATATTGATATAGGTCCAGGTTCCCCAGATCGGCACCGTTCCCTTGAGGCGCGACAGGCGCGCGAGCTGAATGACGGGAAAGAAGAAAATCCACGCCGCCTTGCGCCAAGCGCTATTGCCGACCCATTCGACTTCCCACCGGCTCGGAATGTCGGCGTCGTAGTCATAGGCCGATAGATGCGAATGATGCTTGATGTGATAGCAGCGAAAGCCCATCGCGGTCGGAAAGGCGTTGGGCAGATCGGCGAGGATCGCCGTCCATTTATTGGCGAGCGGGCTGTCGAAGACGCAATTGTGAATCGCGTCGTGGATGATGACGAAATTGGCGTGATTGGCATAGGCGCCGACGCAGATCGCCATCACGAGCGACAGCCACCAATAGGAGAGGCCGAGCGAACCCAAAATCGCGGCGATGACGAGCTGACCGACGAAAATCGCCGCCGTGATCTTGAAGGTCAGCGGGTCCTTGCCGAACAATTCGCGCACCTGCGGATATTTCTGAAGGATCAGCTTGCGCCGCTCGACATGCGAGCGGTCGGCGCCATTGGCCGTGACCGATATGCCGTTCATGACGTTGCATCCTGTAGCTGAACTGCCCTGACGCCGTCGCGCATACGCATGGCCTCGCCGTCGCCGCCGCCGACCTTAAGCCGCTTTTCATAGATGCGATGAATCTTATCGACCTTGCCGCCGAACATTTCAATCGGCCGGCGCATGTCGGCGTTGCTCTCCAACACCCAGCCGGCTTCAAGATGCGGAACCGCGAATTTGGCGTAGCGCCGCCGCATCTCCTCGATCAGCGCGAGAAAAATCGCGCCGCCGGTCGCGCTTTTCTGCAGCGTCTTGCGTGTGCCAAGCAGCAGCAGCCGCGCCGATTTGAACTTATGCGTGCGGTATCGCTGAATTGCGCGCAGCCAACCGAAGGGGAACAGTCGGCCGTTGAGATCGTCGAGAATCTCGTTGAGATTGGGGAGCGCGATGGCGAAGGATTGCGGCACGCCGTCAAGCTCGACGACGATGCCGAAATCCTCGGTCACCAGAAATTGCAGCGCGTCGGCGTCGGAATCGAATTCTTCCTTGGTGAAGGGCACGAAGCCCCAATTGCCGCTCCAGCCGTCGTTGAACAATTCGGCCATCAGCGCGGTCTCGCCCTTCTTCAGGGCCTTCATGTTCAACGGCCGGAGCTTCAGGCGATCGCGCCATTCGCGCCGCGTCGAAATGCGCGCCGGCTGCTCGATGTCCTTGCTTGAGATTTCGAAGCGATAGGACAAAAGATCTTGCGCCTTCTCATAGCCCAGCGCCTCGATATGGCGCGACAGATAGGGCGGATGCCAGGGCATGAAGAACATCGGCGTGGCGTCGAAGCCGTCGATGAGCACGCCGCACTCCTTGTTGACCGACGGCGAGAACGGTCCGTTGATCCGTTCGGCGCCCTTGGCGCGCAGCCAATCCTCGGCGGCCTGCGTCAGCGCGCGCACGACCTCGACGTCGTCGATCGCGTCGAGCGCGCCGAACTGCGCGTTGGAGGCGCCGACCGGCGTGATCCCCGGCTTATAGACCTGCGCCATGATCCGCCCGACCCATTGGCCGTCGCGGCGGGCAAGAAACTTCTGCTCCTCGACCAGCTTGTAATGCGGGTTGAGCTTATGCGCGAAGACGCTCCAGCGCTCGACGTCCAGCGGCGGCGCGAAACCCGGCGCGCCGGCGTAGAGCAGCCGCGGCAGCCTGCAGAACGCCGCAAAACGCAGGGGGCCATCGACCGGAAGAATCTCGATCCGCGCCATATGCAAGTCCTAGCGGCCGCAGGGCCTAATCGAAAGGGCCAAAGTGACGCGGGCGGCGGCCGCTCAGCCGCCCGCCATCGCCGCGGCGACGATCTGATGCGCCTCTTCGGTCACCGGCGGCATGTCGCGCAGCGTCTGGATCACGCCGCGAATCTCCGCCTCATTGTGATTGGCGGAGAAGAAGAAGCGCAATCTCGGCCCGTCCTTCGGCACGCCGATGCGCACCACCGGCGGCACGTAATAGCCGTTCTCCAGCAAATGCTGAGACGCCCACATCGTCTCGACGTCGCTCGAGAACAGGATTGGCACGACGCCGCGACCGATCGCCGGACCGGTGGAGAATCCCGCCTCATGCGCGACGGTGCGGAAAAGTTCGGCGTTGCTCGCCAGTTTGGCGATGCGCCAGGTCTCTTCCTGCATCAGCCGCAGCGCGGTGCGCGCGGCGGCGAGAATCACTGGCGACAGGCCGACGCTGTAGACGAAGCCCGGCAGCGTATAGCGAAACCAGTCGATGACCTGCTTCTTGCCGCAGACATAGCCGCCGCAGGAGGCGAGAGTCTTCGACATGGTGCCGACGATGAGGTCGATGCGCGCCGGATCGACCCCCTGATGTTCGGCGAGGCCGCGCCCCGTCTCGCCCAGGACGCCGAGCGAATGCGCTTCGTCGACCAGCAGCCAGACCTGATATTTTTCCTTGATATCGAGGAGCCGCGGCAGATCGGCGGTGTCGCCGTCCATGCTGTAGACGCCTTCGACGACGATCAGCACATTGCGATATTTCTCGCGATCGCGCGCCAGCAGATGGTCGAGATGGTCGAAGTCGTTATGGTTGAATTTCTCGACATGGGCCGGCGCGCCGTCGGCGCCGGCGACGATGCTGTTATGGGCGAGTTCGTCGATGAAGATCGCGTCGCGCTTGCCGCTCATCAGCCAGGCGATCGTCGTGACATTGGAGAGGTAGCCGGAGACCAGCGTCAGCGCACTTTCCATGCCGAGGAATTGGGCGATCTCCGCTTCGAACGGCCGATGGGTCGTGCGCTCGCCGCCGACGAGCCGCGAGGCCAGCGCGCCGATGCCGATGCCGTCGATCTCGCGTTTCGCCTCCTCGCGAATCCGAGGGTGATTCGCGAGGCCGAGATAGTCGTAATTGGCGAAGCTGACGAAATGCTTGCCCTGCGCTTCGAATTCGGCCCGCAATCTGTCGATCTGAGCGAAAAACGGATCGCTGAACTCCAGCAAGGCGTTGCCGGCGAAACGAAAGCGCCGCGCCGCGTAATCTTCCAGGCTCTTATGCTTCGTCACTTATTCCGCAGTCCCTAAAATCACGGGCGCGCCGCGCGCGATGAGCGAAGAACTCGGGCCCCAGGCGCCCAAGCATTGATCCGGCTGCTTATCATTCCCGCCCCGTCCGCGCCAGCGGCGGCCCCGGGCGGGCTGGCGCGCCGGGCGGAGGCTGGCGCATTCGATCGCAAAGCTCTATGCCCCAAGCGCATGTTGCGCGATGTCGCTCCACCCGCTCAGCCGCCCGTCGACGGCGCAATGCGCCTTTGCGTCGATGATCTCCGCGTGTCGCGCGGGGGCCGGCTTGTGCTCGATCGCTTGAGCTTTTCGGTTTGCGCCGGTCAGGCGCTGGTGGTCACTGGCCCTAATGGCGCGGGAAAATCGACGCTGCTGCGGGCGCTGGCGGGTCTTCTTCCGCGCGCGAGCGGCGCCGTGGCGCTGGCGGGCGGCGCGCCCGAGGCCGAATTGGCGCAACAGGCCCATTATCTCGCGCATAGCGACGGGATGAAGGCGGCGCTGACGGTCGAAGAGAATCTTGATTTCTGGTCGCGCTATCTCGGTCAAGCGTCCGACCGCCGCAGCCGCTCGGTCGAGGCCGCGCTCGGGATCGTCGGCCTCGGCCATGTCGCCGGCGCGCCGTTCGGCGTGCTGTCGGCGGGACAGAAACGCCGCGCGGCGCTGGCGCGTCTTCTCGTCGCCTTTCGGCCGCTCTGGCTTCTCGACGAGCCGCTGACGGCGCTCGATAAAGCCTCCCGCGAAAAATTCGCCGCCGCCATGCGCGATCATTGCGCGCAGGGCGGACTGATCGTCGCCGCGACCCATGAGCCGCTGGGGCTCGACGAGGCGTCAACGCTCGCTCTGGGCGGCGCCTCGTGAGCGCGCCGCTCGCCGAGCTTTTCCTGCGCGAATGGCGCGTCGCGCGGCGCATCGGCGGCTCCGGCGCGATGGGCGTCGTCTTCTTCCTCACGCTCGTCGCGATCGTTCCTTTCGCGGTGGGGCCCGACCCCCATCTTCTCGCCCGGATCGGGCCGGCGATCCTGTGGATCGCGGCGCTGCTGGCGACGCTGCTCTGTCTCGATCGCCTGTTTCAGGCCGACGCCGAGGACGGCTCGCTCGACCTCTTCCATCTTTCCGAAACGCCGCTCGAACTCGCCGTGCTGGTCAAATGCGCCGCGCATTGGGCGGCGACCGGCCTGCCGCTCGTGCTCGCCGCGCCGTTTCTCGGCCTGATGCTGCAGCAGGAGACGATGGCGCTTCTCGGCGTCGTCGCGACGCTTCTCGTCGGCACGCCGGCGCTCACTTTGATCGGCGCCATCGGCGCGGCGGCGACCGTCACCGTGCGGCGCGGCGGCCTGTTGATGGCGCTGCTCGTCCTGCCGCTGACCATACCGGTGCTGATTTTCGGCGTCTCCGCCGCCGAGGCGGCGAGCGGCGGAACCGTGCCCTTCTATGCGCCCTTCGCGATTCTCTGCGCGATCACGCTCGCCGCGCTGGCGCTTTGCCCCTTCGCGGCGGCGGCGGCGCTGCGTTACCTCGGGGAGTAGGCTCTCGCTTGCTCATCCGCCCCAGTTCGCCGGGCGCTTTTCCAGAAAGGCGGCGATCCCCTCCTTGGCGTCATCCGCCAGCATATTCTCGACCATCACGGCGCTCGCCAGATCATAGGCCTCGGCTAGCGGCTTCTCGCGCTGTTCGTAGAACGCCTTCTTGCCAAAGCGGATCGCCCGCGGGGATTTCCTGGCGATCAATTCCGCCAGCGTCCGCGCGTCGGCCCGCGCGCCGTCAGTTGCAATGCGGTTGACGAGGCCGATGCGCAGCGCCGCTTCGGCGCCGATCGGCACGCCGGTCAGCAGCATTTCCATCGCCTGTTTCGGCGCCACGTTGCGCGAGAGCGCCACTGCCGGCGTCGAGCAGAACAGGCCGATATCGACGCCCGGCGTGCAGAAGCGCGCCCGCGGCCCGGCGACGGCGAGATCGCAGCTGGCGACAAGCTGGCAGCCGGCGGCCGTGGCGATTTCGTCGACGGCGGCGACGACCGGCTGGGGCAGGTCGACGATTTTCCGCATCAGCGCCGAGCAGGCACGCATCGTCTTATCGAAGAAGGCGCGGCCGCGGTCGGGATCGTTGCGATGCGCCGTCAGCTCCTTGAGGTCGTGGCCGGCGCAAAAGGCCGGCCCTTCCGCCTGCAGCACGACGACGCGAATGTCGTTCCGGCCGGCGATCGCGTCGAGCCTGCCCGAGAACGCCTCGATCATCGCGAGCGACAAGGCGTTGCGCGAGGCGGCGCTGTTCAGCGCGAGGATCGCGACCCCGGCCTCGCTCTCCAGCGTCACGCGCGCGCTTGTTTCCGCGTCGAGGGTCATCGTTCAGGCATATAAAGCCGGCGGCCGGAAACCCAAAGGTCTCGGCCGCCGCGCTGAGTTTAATACAGGCCGCCGGTGCCGCTGCCGACCTGCTGATCCACGTCATGCGGCGTATCGAGCGCGCGCGGGCCGCCGCCGGACGAATAGGCGTCGGGCGGCGCCGTGCCGGGCTTGAACGCTTCGAGAATCGTGCCGGCTCCCGACGACCGCAGCCCCGAATGCACGTCGATGGAGATGAGCTTTATGCCGGGCGGCACGCGGAACGGCGTATCCGGCTTGTCCTTTAACGCCACCGTCATGAAGTCGCGGAAGATCGGCGCGGCGAATTGCGCCGCCTGGGCATGGCTGCCGAGCGAGCGCGGCCGGTCGTAGCCGATAAAGACGCCGACCGCGAGGTCGGGAGAGAAGCCGACGAACCAGAGATCCTTGGCATCGTTGGTGGTGCCGGTCTTGCCGGCGAGATGCTTGCCGACCGACCTGATCGACGCGCCGGTGCCGCGCTGGATCACGCCCTCCATGATCGAGGTGATCTGATAGGCGGTCAGCGGATCGAGCACCTGTTCGCGCTTGTCGACGAGTTTCGGTTCGAGCTGGTTTTCCCATTGCGCCGAATCGCAGCCGATGCATTGGCGCTCGTCATGGCGGTAGAGCGTCTTGCCCCAGCGATCCTGAATCCGGTCGATCAGCGTCGGCTTGATGCGCTTGCCGCCGTTGGCCAGCATCGAATAGCCGGTGACCATGCGCAACAGCGTGGTTTCGCCGGCGCCGAGCGCCATCGAGAGATAGGGGGTCATCTCGTCATAGACGCCGAAGCGCTTGGCGTATTCGGCGATGAGCGGCATGCCGACGTCTTTCGCCAGACGCACCGTCATCATGTTCTTCGAATGCTCGATGCCGTAACGCAGGGGATGCGCGCCGGTGCCGTGGCCGCCTTCGAAATTCTCCGGCGTCCAATAGGTGCCGTCCGGCTGCTGGATCGAGATCGGCTCGTCGAGGATCGACGACGACGGCGTATAGCCATTGTCGAGCGCCGTCGCATAGACGAAGGGTTTGAACGAGGAGCCCGGCTGGCGCAGCGCCTGCGTCGCGCGATTGAATGACGACTGGTCGAAGGAGAAGCCGCCGACCATCGAGAAGACGCGGCCCGTATGCGGGTCCATCGCCACCATCGCGCCCGAGATTTCGGGAATTTGCCGCAGCCGATATTGGCCGGAGCGTCCGGCGAGCGGCTCGACATAGATCACGTCGCCGGCGCTAAAGACCGCGCGCGGACTGCGGCCGGCCCAGCGCATCCCTTCCGCGGTCAAAACGCCAGTCTCGCGTTCGCGCGCCACTTCGCCGGACTTTTCGCGTCCCGGCTGGAGGCCGATGCGCGCCGAATCGCCGCTCACGTCGAGCACGACGGCGAGGCGCCATGGCTTGACGTCGCCGAGCGCCGGAAGGACGGCGAGCGTCACGCCCCAGTCGGACGAAATGTCGATGTGGTTCATTGCGCCGCGGAAGCCATGCGCCTCGTCGAAGCGCACGAGACCGTCGGCCAGCGCCTTTCGCGTGAGGGCCTGCATCTTGGGGTCGAGCGTGGTGCGGACAGAGAGTCCGCCCTCATAGAGCTTCTTCTCGCTATGTTGCTCCAGGAGCTGACGGCGCACTTCCTCGGCGAAATAGCCGGCGACATAAGTGTTGGGCGAGAGAACGCGCGGATTGACGCCGAGCGGTTCGGCCTTCGCCTTGGCGCCTTCCTCGGCGGTCACATAGTCGTCGGCGATCAGGCGATCGATAACATAGTTGCGGCGCTCCATGGCGCGTTCGCGATTCTGAAACGGATGATAATTGCTCGGCGCCTTGGGAAGCGCCGCCAGGTAAGCGGCCTCGGCGAGCGTCAGCTCGTTGACTGATTTGTTGAAATAATTGAGCGCGGCGGCGGCGACGCCATAATTGCCGAGCCCGAGATAGATTTCGTTCAAATAAAGTTCGAGAATCTTGTCCTTGGGATAGGCCGCTTCGATCCGGAAGGCGACGAGCGCCTCGCGAACCTTGCGCTCGACCGAGCGTTCATTGCCGACTAGGAAGTTCTTGGCGACTTGCTGCGTAATGGTCGACGCGCCCTGCATGTGGCGGCCGCCCTGGGCGAGCACGCTCACGGCGCGCATTACGCCTTCCGGATCGACGCCGATGTGATTGTAGAAATTCTTGTCTTCGGCGGAAATGAACGCCTGCTTGACCATTTGCGGAATGGCGGAGCTCGGCAGGAACAGCCGGCGCTCATGCGAATATTCCGCGAGGATCGAACCGTCGCCGGCGTGGAGCCTTGTCGTCACCGGCGGCTCGTAATTGCTCAGCTGCTCAGTGTCCGGCAGGTCCTTGGAGAAGTAGTAGATCAGCCCTGCGGCGGCGATCGACCCGATCAGGAAGACGATCGTCGAGGTCGCGAAGACGAAGCCCAAAAACCTTGCGAACATTCGCATGAAATATCACCCTTAGAGCGGCCGGCGCCGGGCGTCGGCTAGCGTGTCCGATGTCGAATACCGTTTTGCGACGCCGGGGAACGATCCCGGCCGGCGCGCAGCCGGCGCCGCCGGCTCAGATATAGTGAGCGATCGCGCGTTTTGCGTCGCCTTCTTCAACAACGCCCCTTTGGATCATGCCGCCATTCGGCGCGTTCCAGCGTTGGCCGCCGGCCCAGTGTATGCGAACGAAGCGGGTCACGGATTGCTGCGACCGCGCAAGCGGATGACGGCAAACCTCTCACGCCGCGTTCGCGATTCTCGTTGTTCGGCGCGCGCGGCGCTCGGGCAGTCGAGCGTCGCGACCTTCTCCCTGTCCCGCAATTTTGTGTTTTATTGTGGGCGCGCCCCGCCTGAGGGATTATCGGCGGGCGCTCGCGCCTCTCGGCTGCGCTCGCTGATAAAGACGTCGACGGCTTCGGCGGTTTTCTGCGCTGCGCGTTCGCGCCAGTCCTGAGAGGTCAGCCGGGCAAGATCCTTGTCGCTCGAGAGATAGCCGAGTTCGAGCAGGACCGACGGAACGTCAAAGGCTTTGAGAACGACGAAGCCAGCGGAACGATTGGGGTTTTTGTTAAGGGCGCCGACCTCCTTCCAGAAGGAGATCAGCGAATGGGAGAACTGCCGGCTGTAGGAGCGGGTCTCCCGCCGCGTCAGTTCGAACAATATGTCGCCGACCTCATCGGCGTCCGCCTTGCTTTCGAGGCCGGCGGCCTGATCGGCGAGATTCTCCTTCTCCGCCATCCGCGCCGCTTCGGCGTCCGACGCGCGCTCCGAGACGGTGTAGACGGTCGCGCCTTCGACATGGGCGGCGGCGAGCGTGTCGGCATGGACCGAGACAAACAGCGACGCATTGTTTTCCCTGGCGATTCGAACGCGCTCGGCGAGCGGCAGGAACATGTCATGGTCCCTGGTCAGCAGGACGCGCGCTCGGCCGCCCGCCTCGATCTTGTGCCGCAGCGCCCGCGCGAATTCGAGCACGACGTCCTTTTCGAGCTCTCCGTGCCTGCCGGTCGCGCCCATGTCGACCCCGCCGTGGCCGGGATCGATGACCACCATCGGCTTGTCCGTGGAGGGCTTCGCCGCCACTGGCGGCGGGGGCGGCGCCGGATCGGCGGGCTGGCGGCGGGCCTCTTCAGCGGCGGTCGCGGCGAAATAGGCGGCGCTGGTCGGGGCGAGTTCGATGACGAGCCGCGGTCCGCCGGGCGCGACTTCGCTGTCCGCCTTGAGAATTTTAGCCGGCCCCGTGAGATCGATCACAACGCGCGAGCGTCCCGGCGCGAATATGCCGTAACGGTATGATTTTATGAGCTTGTCGCCAGGAGATAGGCCGGCGTTCGCCTCCATGCGAAAAAGCACCTGGGGCAGATCGACGATGATGCGCGGCGGGTTCGCCACCGGATAGGCCGTCACCGGCGGCAGTCCCGTGAGGTCGAAGAGCAGGCGGGAGCGTTCGGGAAGCGCCTCAATTCGGGCGGTGAGCGCGGAGATTTCCGTTCGCCGGTCTTCGGCCGCAGCGGCCGGCGCGAGCCAGCCGACGACCGAGAGCGCCAGAACAAACAATCGTGTAGCCCCTGCGCGCAAAGCCATACTGCCCACATACGTCCTTGAAGGTCCGGCGATGCCCGATTTTGGAAGAGCGCCCTTAACGCATCGTTAGCTTATCTGAAAGCCGCCGAACCGGGGACCTTTCTCCGCGAATTTTTTGGTGAATAGCCGAGCCGGCGCTTGCGCAGGCCCGGTGCGATCGATATGTAAGGAGAAAGCTGCGAAATTCTGTGGCGCGATATCTGCCGCGCGGAGCGGCCGTCCAATCGGGCCAGCGGAATTTCGAGACAGTTGACATCTTTCCGTCGCGCCGCCCAGCGCAGGCCGCGAGGCCGCCTTAAAGGCGTCGCGAAAGGTTTTTTGACGATCTCATGGCGAGGACCGTGACAGGAGTCAGAACAGGTCTTTTCACCGAGCGGCTTGTTCGCGCGGCGGAGCGCGGGTTCGCCAAAATCACGGCCTTTCGGCTCGTTCGTCATTTCTCGGGGACGAGGCGTGACGCGTTTCGTCTTCCCGCCGGCGCGCGCGCCGGCCAGCGTATCGCAGGCCGCAGGCCTGTATCCCTTTTCCTCACAACAAGCGTTCGCGCCTTGAGGCTGCGCCAAAGAGCGGTCGCCGAGTCCCCACCAGGATTCAGGCTTGCCCCGTCGGCGTCGTTGCGCGCGGCGCTGCAGAAGAGTCCCCCATGGCCAACAAGATGCTCATCGACGCCTCCCACCCGGAGGAGACCCGCGTAGTCGTTCTACGCGGAAACCGCGTTCAGGAATTCGATTTCGAGGCCGCTGACAAAAAACCCCTGCGCGGCAACATATATCTCGCGAAGGTCACGCGCGTGGAGCCGTCGCTTCAGGCCGCCTTCGTTGACTATGGCGGCAACCGCCATGGATTTCTGGCCTTCGCCGAAATCCATCCCGATTATTACCAAATCCCCGTCGCCGACCGGCAGGCGTTGCTTGAAGAAGAGAGCCGCGCCCACCAGCAGGCCGAAGAGGAGGAGCGGGCGCCGCACGGCCGTGATAGCCGCGAAAGCCGCGACGGTCGCGATAGCCGCGGACGCCGTTCGCGCCGCCGTCAGTATGAGGGCGCCGAAAAGCGGGCCAACGCCGACGAGGCGGTGACGAGCGAGCCCATCGACGACAGCGTCGCGCCGCCGTTTGTCGTCGAGGACCAGGCGGAGACCGGCTTCGCCGACGCGCCGGCCGCCGAAGCGGAGGCGGCTGTCGCAGCTTCGCCCGACCCGATCGAGACCGAAACGCCGACTGTGGAGGCTCTCGCGGAGGAGCCGGAGGCTCAGGTCGAACGCGTCGTCGGCGAGACCAAGGATGCGCCGAGCGAGGAGGGCGAACAGCCGATCCTCTCGGTGCAGCATGAGCGGATTTCCATCGATCCCGCCGGGTTTGGCTCGGTCGAGATCGGCGAGGCCGAGGAGTTCGCGCTGCAGGCCGCCGAGCCCGACCATGAGTCGAAAGCGCGCCGGCAGGACGAGCGCGATACGGCGCGTGAGCGCGCTCGCGCCGAATCGCAGGACGAATCCACGGAAGTCCACGCCCGCGTCGAAGCTCCGGTTGAGGAGCACGATGAGGAAGAGCACGACGATGAGGAGGATCACGTCGAGCACATCGGCGGCGACGCGATGGATGAAGCGCCCTATCGCGCGTCCCGTCCGCGCCGCCAGTACAAGATTCAAGAGGTCATCAAGCGCCGTCAGGTGCTGCTCGTTCAGGTCGTCAAGGAAGAGCGCGGCAACAAGGGCGCGGCGCTCACCACCTATCTCTCGCTCGCCGGCCGCTATTCGGTGCTCATGCCCAACACCGCGCGGGGCGGCGGCATTTCGCGCAAGATCACCGACGGCGCCGACCGCAAGCGCTTGAAGGAGATCGTCCATGATCTCGAAGTGCCGGAGGGGATGGGCGTCATTCTGCGCACGGCGGGCGCGACCCGCACCAAGCAGGAGGTCAAGCGCGACTTCGAATATCTGCTGCGCCTGTGGGAGAGCGTGCGCGAACTGACGCTGCGCTCATCGGCGCCGACGCTCGTCTATGAGGAAGGCTCGCTCATCAAGCGCGCCATTCGCGATCTCTATGGACGCGACGTCGAGGAAGTGGTCGTTTCCGGCGAAGACGCCTATCGCGAGGCGAAAGACTTCATGCGGATGCTGATGCCGAGCCACGCCAAGAACGTGCGCCCGCATCGCGAGCCCTTTCCGATTTTCGCCGAGAGCGGCGTCGAGGCTCAACTCGACGCGATGTTCTCAAACCATGTCACGCTGAAATCGGGCGGCTATCTGGTCATCAACCAGACCGAGGCGCTGGTCGCGATCGACGTGAACTCGGGACGCTCGACGCGCGAGCACAATATCGAGGACACGGCGCTTCGCACCAATCTCGAAGCCGCCGACGAAGTCGCGCGGCAGTTGCGGCTGCGCGATCTTGCCGGCTTGATCGTCGTCGATTTCATCGACATGGAAGAGAGCCGTAACAATCGCGCGGTGGAGCGGCGGCTCAAGGACGCGCTAAAGAGCGACCGCGCCCGTATTCAGGTCGGACGCATTTCGCATTTCGGACTGCTCGAAATGTCGCGTCAGCGCATCCGCGCCGGCGTCGTCGAAGGTTCGACCGTGCCCTGTCCGCATTGCGCCGGCGCCGGCCATGTGCGGTCCACCGCTTCCGTCGCGCTGCATGTGCTGCGCGTGCTGGAGGAGGCGCTGGTCAAGAGCGCGGCGCATGACGTGACGCTTCGCACCCGCGCCGTCGTCGCGCTCTATATCCTCAACCAGAAGCGCGCCCATCTGCAGGACCTGGAAAGCCGCTTCGGCGTGCATATCACGGTGGCGGCCGACGATACGCTGACCGGCGCGACCTATCATGCGCTCGAGCGCGGCGAACTCGCGACCGGACCGCGCCTCCCGCAGCGCGATGCGCCGCTGCGCGTCGATTCGGTCCGCGCCGAACCTCTCGAAGAGGAAGCGGTGGAGGACGCCGCCGCCAGCGAAGACTTCGAGGCCGAAGAGGAAGGCACCGAAGCGAGCGGCGCGCCTCGCCGCCACGAGAACGGCGGCCGGTCGCGCTTTGCCGCGGAGGACGACGCCGCCGCGCGCGGCCGGCGTCGCCGCC
>VGDY01000020.1 GCA_016869555.1 Alphaproteobacteria bacterium
TTGCAGGCTGAAGGACTTCAGGCGCATCGCAACCAGATACGACAAGCTCGCTCAAAATTTCTTCTCGGCCCTCTGCTTCGTCGCTACCTTGGCATATTGGATAGGAGTTAATTGAGTCCGGACCCTAGTTTAGCTTGAACGCGGGTGATAGAAGGCGGTCTGCGTCGAATCTTCACCCCGATTCGCCATGCTCGCAATGTTCATCGCCCTCATTGGGCTATTTGCCTGGCTCTATCTCATTGCGCTGCGCGGCGGATTTTGGCGGCTGACCGAGCACGACCGCAACCTCGGCGGCCAGGAACCCGCCACGCCGGCAACCCATGTCGTGGCGATCGTTCCGGCCCGCAACGAAGCCGACGTCATCGAACAGAGCCTGGCGTCGCTGTTCGCGCAACAATTCCAGGGCCGCTTCGACGTCATTCTGGTCGACGACGAGAGCGACGACGGCACCGCCGAAATCGCGCGCCGCTGCGCGGCCGCGCATGGCGCGTCCGGCCGGCTGACCATCCTCTCGTCGCGCGGACCTGACGCGGGCTGGACCGGAAAGCTCGCGGCGATGCAGCGCGGATTCGATCATTTGCGAAGCCTGCCGCGCGACCCCGACTTCGTGCTGTTCTGCGACGCGGACATCGAATTTTCGCCGCCGGTGCTGGCGCGTCTCGTTTCGGGGACGACGGCCCGCGGCGCCGTCCTAACCTCGCTGATGGTCAAGCTGCGCTGCGAAAGCGCCGCCGAGCGTTGGCTCGTTCCGGCCTTCATTTTCTTTTTTCAGAAGCTCTACCCGTTCCGCCACGTCAATGATCCCGACCATTCGGCGGCGGGCGCGGCGGGCGGGGTGATGCTGGCGCGCCCCGAGGCGCTTGCGGCGGCAGGGGGCTTTCGCGCCATTCGCGGCGCGCTGATCGACGATTGCGCGCTGGGCGCGCTGATGAAGGCGCAAGGGCCGATCTGGCTAGGTCTGACCGAAGACGTCTGCAGCCTGCGCGCCTATCCGCGGATCGCCGACATTTCGCGCATGGTCGTGCGCTCGGCCTACGCCCAGCTCAGCTATTCGCCCTGGCGTCTCGCCGGGGCGCTGCTGGGCATGGCGGCCGCCTATCTCGCGCCGCCCTATCTGGCGTTTTTCGGCGAATCGCCGGCCCGCGAGACGGCGCTCGTCTCCTGGCTGATGATGGCGCAGTGCTATATGCCGACCTTGCGCTTTTACGGCCTGTCGCGGCTGCGCGCCTTTGCTTTGCCAGGCGTCGCGGCGTGCTATACGTGGTTCACGGTTGAATCGGCCTGGCGGCACTTCTGCGGCCGTGGCGGCGAATGGAAGGGCCGCTATCAGGCGCCGCGCGCGCAAACGGCGGCGCCGAGATTCGAATCGTCCGACGAGATCGAGGCGAGCCGCGAAATCGAGGTTGAAGGCGCGGGAGCGTCGTGGAGCGGTAAAACGGCGTCATCATGGACATCGAGCGGACGAGTTCGGGAAAGACCCATCGCGACGAAAATTTTCCCGTCGCCTCCTTTCTGATCGCGCCGCGCCATCGCGCGCCGATCCTCGCCTTTTATGATTTCGTTCGCGCCGCCGACGATATTTCCGATCATCCCACGCTCGGCGCGCAGGAAAAGCTCGATCTCCTGGACGCGCTCGACGGCGCGCTGATCGGAAAGACCGAAGCGGATGCGCCGGTCGCGCGCCGCCTGCGCGACACATGCCGCGCGCGCGGCCTCGATCCGCAGCATGCGCGCGACCTGATTACGGCGTTCAAGCGCGACGTGACCCAATTGCGCTATCGGGACTGGGACGATCTCATCGACTATTGCCGCTATTCGGCGATGCCCGTCGGGCGCTTCGTCTGCGACGTTCACGGCGAGGATCCCGGCCGGGTCTGGGCGGCGAATGACGCGCTCTGCGCCGCGCTGCAAATCATCAATCACCTGCAGGACTGCGGCAAGGACTACCGCGACCTCGACCGGGTCTATCTGACCCAGGACGCGCTCGCGGCGCATGGCGCTGCGGTGGAGATGCTGGCTCAGGAGAAAGCGCCGGCGCCGCTGCTCGCGACGATCCGCGAATTGAACGAGAAGACGGCGCGTCTCCTCGCCCAGTCGCGCTGCTTCGCGGACCTGATCGACGATGCGCGGCTCGCCATGGAGGTTGGCGCCATCCAAACCCTCGCCGAACATCTCGTCGCGCGGCTCGCCATCGCCGATCCGCTCAGCGACAAGGTCCATGACGGCAAGCTCGGCTTCGCGGCGAAGGGCGCGATCGGCGCGATCGGCGCGATCGGCGCGCTGCTTCGGCGATTCTTGCGCCCCCGCGCGGTTTCGCCGGCCATCCCGGGAACGCGCCAATGACCATCGACGCGCTTGCCGATTCGACGACGCTGCGCACGCGCGCGATCGCGACCAAAAGCTCCTTCTATCTGGCGATGCGCATCCTGGAGCCGGAACGCCGCGACGCCATGTTCGCGATTTACGCCTTCTGCCGCGCGGTCGACGACATCGCCGACGATGAGGGAGACCGCGCTCTACGTCGCGCCGCGCTCGATCAGTGGCGCGCCGACCTCGATGAGCTTTACGCCGGCCGAATTCGCGCGCGCGTGAGCTTTCTTACCGAGCCTGTCCGCCGCTTCCGGCTCGACCGCGCCGATTTCGAATCGGTGATCGACGGGATGGCGATGGACGTTGACGAGGATATTTGCGCGCCGGAATGGGAAAAGCTCGAACTCTATTGCGATCGGGTCGCGAGCGCCGTCGGACGACTGTCGGTGCGCGCCTTCGGCCTCGTCGACGAGGAGCCGGGCGCCGAATGCGAACTGCCGACAGGACCGAAACTGCTCGCCTATCACCTCGGACGGGCGCTGCAGCTCGCCAACATCTTGCGCGACCTCGACGAGGACGCCGGCCGCGGACGCCTGTATCTGCCCCGCGAAGCCATTGAAACCGCCGGGCTGACAAGCTTCGCGCCGCACGCGGTGCTTTCGCATCCCTCGCTCGAAAAGGTTTGCGCGCCGGTCGTCTGCCGCGCCCGCGAACATTATGATCAGGCCGATCTGGTGATGGCGGGCCTGCCGAAGCGCGCGGTGAAAGCCCCCTATCTGATGGCCGCCGGCTACCGCTCGATCCTCGACGGTCTCGCGGACCGCGGCTTCGCGCCGCCGCGCGCGCCAGTGCGGGCGTCGCGCCTCAAGCTGATCAGCGCTTTCTTGCGTCACGCCTTCACGTGAGCGAAACGATTCATGTCGTCGGCGCGGGCCTCGCCGGACTCGCCTGCGCGCTGCGCCTTGCCGACGCCGGCTGCCGCGTCGCGCTGTATGAGGCCGCGCGCATGGCCGGCGGGCGCTGCCGCTCCTATTTCGACGCCTCCCTCGGCCTGACGATCGACAATGGCAATCATCTGCTGCTCTCCGGCAATAGAGCGGCGCGCGATTACGCCAAGCGCATCGGCGCGAGCGACGCGCTCGTCGGCCCCGACGAATGCGCCTTCGATTTTCTCGATGCGCGCACGGGCGAGCGCTGGCGGCTGCGCCCCAACGCCTCGCGCGTTCCCTGGTGGATTTTCGTCGCCAACCGCCGCGTCCCCGGCGCCGGACCGCTCGCCTATTTCGACGCCGGCAGACTGCTCTTCGCCAAGGACGGCGCGACGATTGGCGAAACCATGCACTGCAAGGGCCCGCTGTGGGAGAAGCTTTGGCGCCCGGTTCTGCTCTCGGCACTCAACACCGAGCCCGAAGAGGCTTCCGCCAAACTCGCCGGCGCGGTGCTGCGCGAGACGCTCGCGGCGGGCGGCGACGCCTGTCGCCCCATGGTGGCGAAAGGCGGCCTCGGCGACGCCTTGATCGAACCGGCGCTGCGCACGCTCCGCGCCAGAGGCGTCGAGCCGCGCTTCGGCGCGCGTCTGCGCGAAATCTCTTTCGAGGAGTCGCGCGTCGCGGCGCTGCGTTTTGGCGATACGGAAGTGACGCTCGGAAAAGGCGAGGCGGTGGTTCTCGCTGCGCCGCCATGGATCGCAGAGGAGCTTATTCCCGGCCTCGTCGCGCCAAATGATTTTCGCGCGATTCTCAATGCGCATTTCAGGATCGCGCCGCCTGAGGGCCAGCCGCTGCTGCTCGGCATGATCGGCACGCTGACCGAATGGCTGTTCGCCTTCGACGATCGCCTATCGGTGACGATCAGCGGCGCCGACCGGCTAATGGACGAACCGCGCGAAGCGCTGGCGCGAAAAATCTGGGCGGAGGTCGCCGCCGCGACGGGCCTGCCGGCGGCGTCGCCGCCCTGGCAGATCGTGAAGGAGAAGCGCGCCACCTTTGCCGCGACGCCGGCGCAGGAAATGCGCCGGCCGAACGCCAAGACGGCATGGGACAATCTGTGGCTTGCTGGCGACTGGACGAACACGGGATTGCCGGCGACGATCGAGGGGTCGATACGCTCAGGTTACAAGGCGGCTGAATTGTCGGGCGCCTGAACCCGGTTTCATTAGCCGCGCCGGAGGAAACTCCATGGTGAAGAATTTCGACCACCTGACGATCGTCGTGCGCGACGTCGACGCCGCCAAGAAATTCTTTGCGGTGTTAGGCTTCGCCGAGGCGATGTCGGTCGTCATCTCCGGCCCGCCCTTCGACTCCTACATGGGCGTTCCCGGCTTAACGGCCGAGCACGTCACTCTGGTTCTGGAAAATGTTTCGCCGCGAACGGAAATTCAGCTGCTCAAATATCTTCACCCCGAGCCCCTGCCCGATCCCGCCATTCGCGACCTGCATCGGATCGGCTTCAACCACGTCTGTTTCGCGGTGGAGAATATCGAAGCCGAGGTCGCTAGAATCCGGGCGGCCGGCTTTCGGACGCGAAACGACGTCATGAATTTTCATTCCCGCAAGCTGGTCTTCATCGAAGGGCCTGAGGGCGTCACGGTCGAACTCGCGCAATGGGTTTGATGACCGCGCGGCGAGCGGGCGCAGTTTGCGCCCGCCGCTCGCAAATCTTACGCAGCCTTCTTTTGCCGCTCGGCGATGTAAGCCGTCGTTTTTTCAACCGCGACGGCAATCTGCTTCTGCACGACCGGCGAATATTCCTTCGCCTTGAGCAGGCCTTGCTGCAGTTCGCTCAGCGCCCTTTGCGTCAGCGGATGCGTCTTCAGCTTCGTCCACTCGGCCTGCACGTCGAGTTCCGCGAGCCAGGCGATCGCTTTCTCGGTCATCGGATGCGCTTTCAGCGCCTCGAACTTGCCCTTGAAATCGACGGTCGCGAGATAGGCCAACGCTGCCTTCGAACCATCCTCGGCGTGCTTGCGCGCGACGGGGAGATATTCGACGACGCTTTCGACGCCGCGCTTCGCCGCGCCGACGGCGGTCTGCGTCAGCGCATTCGCCTTCAGCAGCGCATAGACTCTCGCGTTCGCCGCGCACAAGTCGGCTTCGAGCCGAAAAATCCTATATTCCTGCTGTCTCGCCGCATTGACCGAGCGCTCATATTGCGCGCCGGTCCGCTCCGCTTCCGTCCTGACGCGCTCCAGCTCAGTCTCGAGCGCGCCGACATGATCCTTGATGGCGTCGACCATCTCAAACGAAAACTTGCCGGCCGCGAGGTCGGCCAATGCGCGTCTGCCTTCGAGTTTCATAGCCATGCCTATCCTTCCAACGCCGCCCCAAAGACCATCGGCGGCGGATAGTTAAAACTTCGTTTTCATCACGCGAAAATCGCCTTCTTTTCCAATAATTGCACAATGACCCGTCAGGCATGTGACCTTCAAACTCCGCAACCTGGCGTCTCTCCTTGCCGAGGCGGTCGTAGAGCCGGGCGCGGCTTGACGATATAGTCAATTCACTATAGCCAATGCGCTCGGCGCGACTGCGCCGCGCGCCTTTCAACAAGCCAGAATCATGACCGAAGTCTCGACCGCCGCTGTAGAGACGCCTGCCGACGACCATCTCCTGAAGGCGCAACTCGTCCGCAAGATCGACGCGCTCTTAAAGGAGCGAGGATTGAAGCAGGTGCAGGCCGCCGAAATTTTCGGCGTCAGGCAGCCGGACGTTTCGAAGCTGCTGCACGGCGACTTCCGGCAATTCTCCCTGGAGCGGCTGCTGCGATTCCTCGTCGCGCTCGGGCAGGATGTCGAAATCGTCGTCAAGCCGCACCGCCAATCGACCAAAGCCGCGACGCTCAGCGTCGCCTGAACGCAAATGTCAAAAGGAATTGCAATGAACGTCGCCGCGCGCATTGACGATCATTTCACCGCCGTGTCGACCGAAGCGCTCGAGGCGAGCATCGACAACGCCAAGGGCGCGCTGCTGTCGCTGCGCAAGACCGGCGGACATTTCTGCTTCGAACTCGAAGCCGACACCACCATTCCCGCCGAATATGTGCTGATGCGCCATTTCCGCGCCGAGCCGGTCGACGCCGAACTCGAACGCAAGATCGGCGTTTACCTGCGCCGCTGCCAGGGCGACCACGGCGGCTGGCCGCTGTTTCAGGACGGGCGCTTCAACATAAGCGCCAGCGTCAAGGCTTACTTCGCGCTCAAGATGATCGGCGACGACGTTGAGGCGCCGCATATGGCGCGCGCCCGCGCGGCGATCCTCGCCTATGGCGGCGCAGCGAAGAGCAACGTCTTTACCCGCGCGCTGCTGGCGCTTTACGGCGAAATTCCCTGGCGCGGCGTGCCGGTGATGCCTGTCGAAATCATGCTGCTGCCGAAATGGTTTCCCTTCCACCTCGATAAAATCTCCTACTGGGGCCGCACGGTTCTCGTGCCGCTGCTGGTGCTGATGACGAAAAAGCCGCGCGCGAAGAACCCCAGGAACGTCCACATTCCCGAACTCTTCGCGACGCCGCCGGAAGAAGTGAAGGTCTGGCCGAAAGGCGAACACCAGACCTGGCCCTGGGCCCATATTTTCGGCGAGGTCGACAGGCTGCTGCGTTTGATCGAGCCGCACATGCCCAAGGGGCCGCGCGAACACGCGATCGAACTTGCCGAGAAATGGACCACCGAGCGCCTGAATGGCGTCGACGGCCTCGGCGCGATCTTTCCATCGATGGTCAACAGCCTGCTGATGTATGACGCGCTCGGCGTCTCTGACGACGATACGCGCAAGAAGCTGGCGCGCGAGTCGATCGAGCGACTGCTCGTCGTCAATGAGACGGAAGCCTATTGCCAGCCCTGCGTCTCGCCGGTGTGGGACACATGTCTGGCGGCGCATGCGCTGATTGAAACCGGCGACGAAGACGCGCGCGACGCCGCCCGCGCGGCCTGCGAATGGCTCGCGCCCTTGCAGGCGCTCGACGTGAAGGGCGACTGGGCGGCGCAGCGGCCTGACCTGCGGCCCGGAGGATGGGCGTTCCAATACGCCAACGCCTATTATCCGGACGTCGACGACACCGCTGTCGTCGTCACCGCGATGGATCGACTGACGGCGAATGACGCGTCCCGGCCTTATGACGAACGCATCGCCCGCGCCAAGGAGTGGATCGTCGGCATGCAGTCGAAAAACGGCGGCTGGGGCGCCTTCGACGCCGACAATACTTACGATTATCTCAACCACATCCCCTTCGCCGATCATGGCGCGCTGCTCGATCCGCCGACGGCCGACGTGTCGGCGCGCTGCGTCTCGATGCTGGCGCAGCTCGGCGACACGATCGACACAAGCGACTGTCTCAAGCGCGGCGTCGATTATCTCATCAAGGAGCAGGAGAAGGACGGCAGCTGGTTCGGCCGCTGGGGCGCGAATTACATCTACGGGACCTGGTCGACGCTGTGCGCGCTCAACGCCGCCGGCTTGCCGCATGATCATGGCGCCTATCGTCGCGCCGTCGACTGGCTCGCCGCGATTCAGAACGACGACGGCGGCTGGGGCGAGGACCTTTCAAGCTACAGGCTGGATTACAAGGGCTATGAGCAGGCTCCCTCGACGGCGTCGCAAACCGCCTGGGCGCTGCTCGGGCTGATGGCCGCCGGCGAAATCGACCATCCGGCCGTGGCAAAGGGGATCGCCTATCTGCAAGCAACGCAAAACGACAGCGGGCTGTGGAGCGAGGCGCGATTCACCGCCACGGGTTTTCCGCGCGTCTTCTATCTGCGCTATCATGGCTATGGAAAATTCTTCCCGCTCTGGGCGCTGGCGCGCTACCGCAATCTGCGACGCGCCAACAGCAGACGCGTGCAGGCTGGGCTTTAAAAAATCTTAAGCGACGGATGCGGCGCGAGCGGAGGAACGATGACGCGCGACATTAGCCGCAGACGGACCGCAAAGCTCGACGCCCTCGCGCCGATCCTCGTCATCGTCGGCATGAAGCGCGAGGCGGGTTGCGCCGCGGGCGAAGGCGTCACGACGCTGTGCAGCGGCGCGGATGTGGCGCGTCTTCGGCGGCAGCTCGACGCGCTTGAGGGAACGGACTTCTCCGCCGTCGTCAGCTTCGGACTGGCCGGCGGCCTCGATCATGCGCTGCGGCCGGGCCATGTCGTGGTTGCGGACGCCGTCGTCTCGGGAGAGTCGCGTCGCGACACCCATTCACGGCTCTCGTCGGCGCTGATGAAAGGCGCTGGCGCCGCAGGCTGCAGCGTCTCGCAAGGCGCCATCATCGGCGTCGACGAACCAGCCATGCACCCAGCCGCCAAGGCGGCGCTGCGCGAAAGCGCGCAAGCGGTCGCCGTCGACATGGAATCGCATCTCGCTGAAGAATTCGCGCGGCGGCGCAATGTCCCTTTCGTCGCGATTCGCGCGATCAGCGATCCCGCGGCGCGGGCGCTGCCGCCGCTGGTCGCCAGGGCGCTGACGCCCGAAGGCGACATACATACGTGGGGAGTCGCGCGCGAACTCATCCGCAGGCCGGGTCAGCTCGGCGGAATGATCCGCGCCGGCCTCGACTCGCGCGCCGCCTTCGGTTCGCTAGGCCGCTGTGGACCGCTGCTGGGCCCGTTGCTGCGCCTCATGCTCGCGGAGCTCTGAAAGCTTGGCGACATTCTCGTCGAAGACATATTCGGCCGGGCGCTGGTTATCGAGCGAAATGTCCGGCGCCATCGGGTCTTCGGTACGTACGCCAAAGAGCGCGACGGCGGCCGCCCGCCAGGGGCGGCGGACCGAATCGGCGACGGCGGTGGCTTCGAAACCGCAATGCACCATGCAGTCGGCGCATTTCTCGTAATTGCCGACGCCATAGGCGTCCCAATTGGTCTCCTCCATCAGCTGCTTGAAGGTCGGCACATAGCCTTCGCCGAGGAGATAGCAGGGACGCTGCCAGCCGAATACGGTGCGCAGCGGCATCCCCCAGGGCGTGCAGCGGTAGCTGACATTGCCGGCGAGAAAATTGAGAAACAGCCCCGACTGGGTGAAGTCCCAGGCCTTGCCGCCCTTGCCGCGGCGCAGAATGGCGCGGAACAGCTCCTTGGTGCGCGTGCGGTTCAGGAAATGCGTCTGATCCGGCGCGCGCTCATAGGCGTAGCCGGGCGAAACCGTCATGCCGTCGACGCCGAGCGCCGTCGTGGCGTCCAGAAACTTGGCGACGCGCTCCGGGTCGGCGTCGGAGAAGAAGGTGCTGTTGGTGGTGACGCGGAAGCCCTTCGACTTGGCGAGCCTGATCGCCTCGACGGCGCGATCATAGACGCCGTCCTGGCAGACGGCGCGATCGTGCATTTCCTTGTCGCCGTCGAGATGAATTGACCAGGTGAAATAGGGGCTCGGCTTGAAGAGGTCGATCTTCTTGGCGAGCAACAGCGCATTGGTGCAAACGATCGCGAATTTCTTGCGCGCGGTGATCCCTTCGACGATCTGCGGCAGGTCCTTGTGCAGCAGCGGCTCGCCGCCGGCGACCACCACCACCGGCGCGCCGCATTCATCGACCGAGCGCAGCGCGTCCTCGACCGACAGCCGCTTGTTGAGAATATGGTCGGGATAGTCGATCTTGCCGCAACCGGCGCAGGCCAGATTGCAGCGGAAGAGCGGCTCCATCATCAGCACGAGCGGATAGCGCTTGACGCCCATCAGCTGCTGTTTGACAAGATATGCGCCGATTTTCGCGACGTAGCGGAACGGAATGGCCACGGCTGACCCCTTGGAATTCTGGCGGGTTAAAGGCCCGCCAGCGCGAGTCGCGGCCGAACGGCCCAGCCGCAGACAGTCAAACTCGGGCTCTAGCACGAATCATCGAGCGAGGGAAAGCGCGTCGCTACGGCTTTGCGGCGGGGTAGTGGGTCGGATTGAATTTTCATCGCTATTTTTGAGAGCCGCGCTTCCCCGACTTTGGCGTAGCCTCTCCCCTAATCTCGACAATTTGCTCTTAAGTCATGGCTGTTCGGAAGAGCCAGCTGCCATGGCTGGCGTCATGCTGCCGCAATCCTCCGGCTCTTCGCCCCTGAGAATACACATCGCCACCGGGGCGCGGGAGATGGCGTTGGCGGGGCGCTTCCCGCCTTTAGGGCCAGCGGGCATTACGAGGATGCGATTAGTTTGTAGAGAGCGTAAACGGCAACAATCATTCCAAATGCCGCAAATGCTATTCCTGGGGCCACACTTTCCAAACCAACGCTACCAACCGCAGACTGAGCCCCAAAATTAAACGCTCCAGTAGCTCCGGCCAAAAACAATTTGTAGCCGAGGTAGATACTTAGCAAGGAAACGGAAAATGCCCCAGCAGCCGTAACGATGGTTATCCAAACTGGGCTCATATCCTTCTCCTTTGTGCTAACTAAGTTCATAGGGAACAACAACGAATTTGTATTCGTCAAGGGGCTTAGATTTCAAACTTAGACTCTACCTGCGGGCGGTCTCAGTTGCTCTTAACAATCCGATACCCACGCGAACTGACAAGACGCGCTTTACCTCCCGGCGCAGCACAACACTTTTGTTGACCCGGTCAAACGCAACAGATATGTTGCGCGCATGAACAGCCGGCAGGCCAGGCGGTATCTCGCCAAGAAGGGCGCGACGTTCTCTTCCGGCAAGGGCGGACATCTTCACGTCACGCTCAACGGCAAGCGCTCGGTTCTGCCGCAGCATGGCGGATCGAAAGAGATTCCCAAGGGGCTCTGGCTTTCGATCCTCAAACAGCTCGGCATAGAGGACAAATGATCATGCGCTACGCCGTCACGCTCACCAAGGACGGAGACGCAATTTCCGTCCGCGTTCCCGATATTCCGGAAGCCCTCACCTATGGCCAGGATCGCGACGACGCGCTGGCGCGCGCGGCCGACGCGATCGAGACCGCGATCATGGGATATATGGCCGCGCGCGAAGACATTCCGGCGCCGAAAGCGAAGGGTCGGGCCTATGTCGCGCTGCCCGCTCTTTCGGCGGCGAAGATCGAACTCTATTCGGCGATGCGCGCCGGCGGCGTCGGCAAGGCGGCGCTCGCCAGAAGGCTCGGCGTCGCCCTGCCGCAAGTCGACCGGCTGCTCGATCTTCGCCACGCCTCGCGACTCGACGCGATCGAGCGCGCCTTCGCGGCGCTAGGCAAGAGCATCAGCATCGCGGTCAGCGACGCCGCTTAAGGCCGGGCGACTTCGCTTTCGCGGCGCAGCAACGACCGCGCCGCCCTTGCGCCGGAGCGCAAATCCGTCTCAATTCGCCTGCAGCTTCGGCAATGGATATTTCTTAAAAAGGGAGCGGACATGCGCGGCCGGCCGGGTTCAGCGTCAAGAGCGTCGGCGCGATGACAGCCTCCCAGCAGCAGGCCCGCGCGCCCGATTCGGCGCCGCCCCGACGCGGCTTCGGTCTTTTCGACGCGCTCGCGTCGCCGCTCGTGCGCTTGTGGCGGGGCGATCTCAACCTCGGCCGAATCGGCATGGCCGCCGCCCTGCCGGTCCTCGCCTGGGTCTTCTACACGACCTCCTCCGGCATGATCGACATCATGCAGAAGGAGCCCGGCGACATGATCGGGATCGCCGGCACGCTGATCGCGACGACCGCCGTCCTCACCATGCTCGCGGCGACGTCCTGGTCGCTCGGCGTCGATCTCGCCGCGCTCATCGCGCGGCGGCGGATGGCGCGCGAACGGGTGATCATCAAGACCGCCGTGACCGCTCTGGTCTTCATCTTCGTCTTCTCGATCTCCGTCTTTTTTTCCTTCACCTTTTACTACAACAATATTTTCAAGCTCTCTTCCCGCAAGATCGTCGCCGAACTGCAGCCGATGGAGTTCGCGACCGAATTGATTCTGCCGGCGACAAAGGAAATCGCCGCCGCCTACGACGCCGCCTCGTCGCGCATCGCCGAGACCCCAAGCTACAAGACTTATCTCTCATCGATCGACGGTCTCATCGACACCGCGCGTCAGGCGGGGCCGGCGCTGCGCGAGGCCATTCGCAAACGTCAGGAGGCGCAGCTGGCGGTGATCGCGCAGGCCGCGAGCCAGGCCGCGGCGGAGTTGGAAAGCGCCCAGGCGGCGATGCGTCAGCTTGAGGACGCACGGCGCGAGATCGAGGCGCTCGAGCGTAGCATCGCCGCACTCGCCGCCGTGGTTAAGGCGAAACAGGATGAGATGGCGTCCGCGGCCGCCGCCGTGCGCCAGGAAGAACAGCTCGCCATCGACGCCGAGCACGGACTCGACGGCCTGGGCGCGTCCTGCGGCCCGAACTGCCGCGCGCATCGCGACAAGGCGGCCGAAGCCATGAAACGCGTCACCGCGCTGCGGCAAACGCTCGCCGGCCCGGCGAACGAACGCGCCAACGCCGTGAAACGGCGTGACGCGCTCACCGCCCAGACGATCACGCTGAAACAGAAAGCCGAGGCCGCCAGCGCCGCATCGGCGCGGCCGACGCCAAAGAGCGAAGCCACGCTCGATCTCGACGCGACCGTGCGCGATCTCGCCGCGCTGCGCGACCAACTGCGGATGGATCCGCGGTGGCGCACGGTGCGCGAAGCGAAGCCCCTGTGCGAACCGATTTTCGCGGCGGCGCGGCAGTCGAACGCCCTGCCGGCAAGCGTGCCGCACGACTTCACCTGCGAGCCGCAGGGCGAGGCGCGCGATCTGCTCTCCGCGCGCGATGAATCGCTCGCCGCGCGCGCCGCCTTCGACCAAAAATGCGGGCTCGAAACCGGGCTGCGGGACGAACTTTCGGCGATCGTCGCCAAAATCCGCGCGGCGCCGGCGTCGGACAAGGCAGCCGCCGCCAACGGCTTCAACGACGCGAAAACGCTCATCGACGCCTGCGTCGTCTCCGGCAAGGCGGCCGGTCTCTCCGATGACGAAGTGCGCGAGCTGTTGAAGAAAAGCGACGCCTATCTGCGCACGCATAGTTCCGAGCGCAACAAATTCGAACTGGCGCGCGAAGCCTTCTGGAGCTTCACGCCAGACTCGACCATGGCGATCTGCGTCGCCATGGCGCAGGACGCCTTTCTGTTTATCATGAAATTCCTGTCGGAAATTTTTAAACGCAGCTATGACGCGCGCGAGCGGCGCCAGTTCGCCGCGCCGCTCGATCTTTCCGACGACGAGGACCAGCCCACCGACGTGCGCGCGATGAAGGCGATCCTGCGCGCGGCGCGTCCGGTGCATGGCGACATGAGCGAAATCGCGCCCGAGGCGGAAGCAATTTCGGCGCTGCCGCCCAATGTGCATGACAATGTCGTCGCCATCCTCAATCGACTCGTGCGCGACGAAATCGCTCATGTCGACCGCAAGGGCGCCTATCTCGTCGACAATGTCACGATCGCGCAGATCGAAGCGCGGCTCTTCTCGGCGCTGAAGCCTCGCGCCGCCCGCGCCTTGCAGCGCGCCGCCGACGGCGCAGCCAATGGTCCGCGCGCCTATTACTCGGACGCCGGCGCCGCCAATCTTCCGCGCCGTCGCTGCGGCGCGCTCGAGCGCTATCTGATCGCCGAGACGGGGCCGATGGACAGGCGTCCGTCAGCGTAGCATCAAGCGGCGACCGAGGTCCGAGCCGCCGCCCGCAGCGACGGCAGATAGCGCAGGCAAAGGCCCTGCGACTCATGACGCAAGCCGGAAACGACGCAGATCTCGCGCCAGCGCGGATAGCTCGCCGGCAGGAATTGCAGCGCGAGACCGACGGCCCTGAGAAACGCCGCTTCGCTTGCGAAATCGTCGGCGCCGTAGGTCAGCGTCGCGTCTTCGCCGGTTTCGGCGCCGCGCGCCAGAAATTCCAAGGTCGGGGCCGCCCAGTGCGACTTGTCGAGCGCGTCCTCGAGCGCGCCCCAGACGTCCTGCGGATCAAGCATGCGCACGACATAGCGCGCCGGCGCGGCGCTGAAGCGCACGCACTCGGCTTCGCTCGCCAAGTCTGGAAGCGCCTCAAGCTCGGAGCCCGCCATGGCGAGCAGCGCCGCCGGATGTCGCCGCCAATCGGAAGCGGCCACGCTCCACACGGCGCTCTGCTGATAGAGGCGCCCGTGGCCATCTTCTCCGTCCTCAGGGCGAAACCGGGCGCGCAAAAAGATCGCGCGGCGCGAATCCGGCTCGGGCGAAACGCGCGCGAGAAAGGCGCCGCGGCGGCGCGCGCCGGGATCGACCAGATCGGGTTCGAATCGGCGCAGCGCCATGAGCCGCGGCGGCGAGAGCAGCCGGTCGTCGGACGCCTGTAAATTGTGGCTGCGCAGAGTCACGCCATAGCCTGCCGCCGCCGGAACGCTCAACGTCGCGCCAGAAGCGAGCTTTCCATAGTGCAGCCGTTCAAGAGAGACTTCGGCCGTCTGATCGGCTTGCGGGACCGCCGGATGCATCGCCCGTCCTTTCGCGCGGAAAGTGAACGCGTCAGCCTAGCCGCATATCCTTAACCAGGGATTGACGCGCAGACGATTGGTTCAGCGGCGAGCATTGTTGACGTCTAGACGTCTTTCGATAAGATCGCCGCCATCACCGGGAGACGGCGAAGATGCATGACCGCGGAGCAATCAGAGACGCCGTCATCGACTGTCTGCGCGATATGGGCCGCGACGCGCCAATCGACGAAATCGTCGGAGCGGTAACCGCGCGGCATGGCGCTGTCCCGCATTCTTCCGTGCGGTCCTACCTCAACCTCAATACGCCGGCGCTTTTTGAACGAACAGGTCGCGGCCGTTACCGGCTGCGCGGCGTCGCCGCCGTCGAATGCGCACCAATCGAATCGAGCGCGCAAATCGATCGCGCGACGCTCTACCACGCCGACGCATTCGGCTGGCTCGCCGCGCAGCCGCCAAAATCCATTCACGCCGTCGTGACCGATCCGCCTTACGGGATCGTGGAATATAGCGCCAAGGAGAAGGCGAAACTTCGCGAAGGAAGGGGCGGCGTCTGGCGAATCCCGCCTTCCTTCGACGGACACAAACGCGCGCCGCTCCCAAGATTTACCGTTCTATCCAGCGACGATCACAAGGCGCTCGCCTCGTTCTTTCGTCGTCTCGGAACGCTCCTCCTTCGCACATGCGTTCCGGGTGCGAATATCATTGTGGCGTCCAATCCGCTGCTCTCGCATATCGTCGCAAGCGCCATGAGCGAGACTGGGCTCGAGCTGCGGGGCTACATCGCCCGCCAGGTGATGACGATGCGCGGCGGCGACCGCCCCAAGAACGCCCACCAGGAATTTGCCGGGGTGAGCGTCATGCCGAGATCGCAATGGGAGCCGTGGGTGGTCCTGCGCACGCCTCTGGACGGCCGCGTCCAGGACAATCTGCGCCATTATGGCGTCGGCGGCTTCCGCCGGCTCTCAGCGGACAAGCCATTTGGCGACATGATCCGTTCCCATCCGACGCCAGCGAAAGAGAAGAAAATCGCGCCGCATCCGAGCCTGAAGCCGCAGGCTTTCATGCGTTCGATCGTGCGCGCGTCTCTGCCGCTCGAGACCGGGATCATTTGCGATCCCTTCGCGGGCGCCGGCGCGACGCTCGCCGCTGCGAACGCCGTCGGCTATGCGTCCGTCGGCGTGGAGATCGATCGCGACTATTACAATCTTGCGCTTGCAAGCGTGCCGCGTCTCACCGCGCTCAAGGTTGAACAGGAGAGATAGAGACGTCTCCTGCTCCGGCCAGAATGAATCGGCTTTTTCAATGCCCGTTTACGCGATCCCCTCCTGGCGCGCATCGAGCTGCGCGTAAGAGAAGGTGAAGGCGCTGTCGTGCCCGAGCGCCGCGTAAAGAAACGGCTCGGCGGTGAGAAACGGCCGCCAATATTCATTATAGGCGCGGGCGCCCTCGAGTCCGGCGCGGCGAAACCGGCGCTCGCCGGGCTGATGCGGATCGATGTTGGGATTTTGAAAGCGCTTGACGAAGCCATAGGCCGAGCACACCGTGAAGCGCACTGATACGCCGCCGCCGTTGGGCGCCTCCAGGGCGCGCAGCCGGTCCAGCCATTGCACGCCGCGCAGCGATTTGCGCAGGACGTGCAGCGCGACCGCAGGATCGCAGGCGTAGGTGAAGGCGCTCGGCCCGAGCCGCGCGAATAATCGCTCATATTGCGAGAAGACGACGACGAGGCGCTTCAGCTTCTTTTCCGGGGCGAGCGCCAGCCGGTCGA
Source organism: Alphaproteobacteria bacterium (assembly GCA_016869555.1). Classification (GTDB taxonomy): domain Bacteria; phylum Pseudomonadota; class Alphaproteobacteria; order Rhizobiales; family Beijerinckiaceae; genus Methylocystis. The sequence continues at coordinate 16,423 of VGDY01000020.1, forward strand.
TCAGGCGCGCGAGATTGCCCGACCAGCCGGAATCCTCGAGCCGCACCAGCGGCAAGACGAGGATGATCGCCTCCGAGTCGAGCATCTGCTTGGCGAGCTTCGCTTTGACGTCGTTCAGGATCGCCACTTCGGCGCCGTCCGGCGGCACGGCGATCTCGCCCGCCGAATCGATGATCTCCAGCAGCCAGGGTCCGCGCAAAACGACCGCCGGCGGCGCCTCGCCATTCACCGTCAGGCGGAAGCGATATTCATAGGTGTCGAGCGTATCGGTGGCGACGCCGCCCTCGGCGAAGTCCCGCCGCAGCCGCTCATAGTCGCCCCGTTCGACCGTGAGCAGATCGGCCTTCTTCGGTTCGACGCCCTCGCCATAGAATTCCGCTTCGGTGACGGGCTGCAGCGCCGGTCGCAGGCGCGGCGAATAGCCGAAGGCGCTCTGCGCGACGCAATCGACGAGCGAGGCGAGCAGCGACGACTTGCCGCCCTTCTTGGGGCCGATGAGACAGATCGACAGTCTTTCGGTCATTCGCGCCTTCAACTGATAGGGCCACCGGCGCGCTTTCCGATCAGACGGCATCGTCTGATCGATAAGAAATCGCGCCAAGTTACTGGAGCAAGTTCTAATCGAAAAAGTCTGTCAACTTTTTCGGAACTTGCTCTACCGCGACATTATAGGTCGAGCCGGCTCCGCGAAAGGTGACGCGCGGGTCGGCCCCGTGCTAAGCGCCCTCATGATTGAAGGCCTTCCGCCCAACAACGCCAGCCACATGCTGCGCCTCGATTGCGACGAAAAGCGCGCCCGCGCCGTCGCCGACCTCATTGTCGAGACCTTCGATCCGACCGAAACCGCCGCCGCCGCCTTCGAACTCGACGGCGGGCCGCAATGGTCGCTCGAAGTCTATTTCGCCGACGCGCCCGACGAAGAACTGATTCGCGCGCTGATCGAAGCGGCCGCCGACGCGGAAACGGCGCGGTCGGCGCGCTTTTCGACGATCGCCGAGCAGGACTGGGTCGAGAACGCGCTTGCCGGCCTCGCGCCGGTGCGTGCCGGCCGCGTCCTCGTGCATGGCGCGCATGACCGGGGCCGGCGGCGCGCGAATGACATCGGCGTCGAGATCGAAGCGGCGCTCGCCTTCGGCACCGGCCATCACGGCACGACGCTCGGCTGCCTCAAGGCGCTCGACAGAATCGCCAGGCGCCGGCGCCCGGCGCGAATTCTCGATGTCGGCACAGGCGCCGGGGTGCTGGCGATCGCCGGCGCGCTGATTTTCCGCCAGCGCGTCGCCTGCGGCGACATCGATCCCGTCGCGGTCGAGACGGCGCGCGCCAACGCAAGCGCCAATGGCGCCGGCCCCTATGTGCGGCCCGTCGTCGCCACGGGGCTCCGCCATCCGTCGCTGCAAGGCCAGTACGATCTGATCTTCGCCAATATTCTGGCCAAGCCCTTGCGCCTGCTCGCGCCCCAGATCGCCGGCGCGGCGGCCCCAGGCGCGGAGCTTGTGCTCTCGGGACTGCTGGCGCGCGACGTGCGCGGCGTGCTCGACGCCTATCGCGCCCAGGGCTTTTTTCTCGCCGAGCGGGGCGACATCGACGGCTGGGCGACGCTGGTTCTGCGAAGAGGCGGGGCCGGCTAGCGCCCCCTCCCTATCCCTCCCCCGCTAACGCGGGAGAGGGGACGCTCCGAACCGCAACGCCTCTCCGACGACATGCAACCTGCTCCTGCTCCCGCGCCCTGCTTCAACTCGCGCAAACTGCTCCCTCTCCCGCGAAGCGGGGGCTGGGGAGGGGGCAAGTCAAACGTTCGAGCCATTGCTCATTGTGCGCCACGTGCATAGGTTGTGCGCATGTTCGAAGCGAAATTCCAGACCTTTGTCGACGACGCGGCGCGCGGCGACGGCGCGGCGCGGCTCAAGACGCTGCGCAGTGAACTGAAGCGGCACGGGCTCGACGGCTTTCTCGTGCCGCGCGCCGACGCCCATCAAAACGAATATGTGCCCAAATGCGCCGAGCGCCTCGCCTGGCTCACGGGCTTTACCGGATCGGCCGGCTTCGCCGTCGTGCTGGAGAAAGAGGCGGCAATCTTCATCGACGGCCGCTATGTCATTCAGGTGCGCGGCGAGATCGACGCCAAACTCTTCAAGCCGCTCGACATCGCCGAGACGACTCCGCTGAAATGGCTCGGCGATCATGCGCCTCCCGGCGCGCGCATCGGTTACGATCCCTGGGTGCACGCCAGCGCGCAGATCGAGCGCTTTACGAAGGCGCTCGCGGAAAAGAAGATCGAACTCGTCCCGCTCGAATTAAATCCGATCGATGCGCTGTGGACCGATCGTCCGGCCGAGCCGAAAGGCGTGGTGACGATCCATCCGGCGCGTTACGCCGGCGAGAGCGCCGGCGCGAAGATCAGAAGGCTGCGCACGGCGCTGAAAGACGCCGACGCCGCGCTGATGTCCGATCCGCATGCGATCTGCTGGGCCTTCAACATTCGCGGCGCCGATGTGGCGCATACGCCGATCGCGCTGTGCTTCGCTTTGCTGCCGAAAGAAGGCGCGCCTGCGCTCTACATTGACGAAGAAAAGCTCGCGCCCAAGACGCGCGCGACGCTCGAAAAATTCCTCGCGCGAAAGGCGCCCGAAAATCTCATCGGCGATCTCGTTGACGCCGGCAGGCGCGGCGCGACGATTCTGTTCGATTCGGCGACGGCGCCGGCGAAGCTGGTCGAAACCCTACGCGCGGCGGGCGGCAAGCCGCGTCTTGCCGACGATCCTGCGACTCTGCCCAAGGCGATCAAGAACGAGACAGAGCTTGAAGGCGCACGCGCGGCGCATATTCGCGACGGCGCGGCGCTGACGCGCTTTCTCGCCTGGTTCGCTGAAGCCGCGCCAAAGGGCGGGCTGACGGAGATTTCGGCGGCGGAAGCGCTCGAAACCTTCCGCCGCGAGAACGGCGATCTGCGCGACATTTCCTTTCCGACCATCTCCGCCTTTGGCGAACATGCGGCGATCCCGCATTATCGCGTGACCGAAAAGAGCAATCTCAGAATCGGCCGCGGCGTCTATCTCGTCGATTCCGGCGCGCAATATCTCGACGGCACCACCGATGTGACGCGCACAATGGTCGTCGGGCCCGCGTCGAAACAGCTGCGCGACCATTTCACCCGCGTGCTCAAGGGCCATATCGCCATCGCCCGCGCCGTGTTCCCGAAGGGCGTCTCCGGCGCGCAGCTGGACGCCTTCGCGCGACGCGCGCTGTGGGAGGCGGGCCTCGATTTCGACCATGGCACGGGGCACGGCGTCGGCTCTTATCTTTCCGTGCATGAGGGGCCGCAGCGCATTTCAAAACTCGGCGCGACGCCCCTGCAGCCGGGCATGATCCTCTCGAACGAGCCCGGCTATTACCGCGCCGGCGAGTATGGCATCCGGCTCGAAAATCTCGTCATCGTCGAGAGACGAGACATAAAGGGCGCCGAGCGCGAGACGTATGGCTTCGAAACCATCACGCTCGCGCCTTTCGATTTGAACTGCGTCGAGCCGAGACTGCTGGCGCCGGAAGAGATCGACTGGCTCAACGCCTATCACGCCAAGGTGCGCAGAACGCTGTCGCCGCTCGTCGACGCGCGGACGCGCGGTTGGCTGAGAGAAGCGACGAAGACGTTATGAATCCGAAGCTGGAGGATATTTTTCAGGCCGTTTTCAACCAAGTCATCGAAATCTCTACTCACTGGAAGTTATATTTGCAGTTATTCGATAGCGGAACAGACAATGTCGACCTGTTGAATGCCAGCGGTTCATTCGTCTTCGGTCTGCTTCAGCGACTGATGCTGTACGATATCACTCTTGCGGTTGCTCGCCTCACAGACCCAGAAGCCTCCGGCCAGGGAAAACATCGAAACGAAAACGCGAGCCTAAAAAACCTTGTTTCAAAGGTGAGAAAGGAGCTTGCTGAATCTGATTCGCAGGAAATCGAAAAACTGCTCGAGCAACTGGACGCGCGTGTTGAGAAAATCCGGCTGCACCGCAACAAACTTCAAGCACATGCAGACCTCAAAACTTCCGTCCAAGGGTTACCTGGTATCGCCTATGATGATTTAGAATCGGCCATGGCGATAATCCATAAGCTCGTGACAATTGCCGGCCGAGCTGCTGGACACAACATTCTCCATTTCGACGTGAGCTTTACCTATGGCACCGATGGCCGAAAACTTCTGGAAACACTCCGGATTGCACAACACGAATCAAAAATGAGCGTCCCAGCACAACATAAGTGATCGAGGACGGCGACAACCGGAGGAGAACCCCGTGAGCATTGACGCCGAACCCACACCGAACGACCCCATCGCCGCTTTGGCCGGCGAGGCCTTCGCCAAGGCCGTCACCACTTTGGCGCGCGGACATATGCTGACGCCCTTCGGCGTGGCGCGCTCGGACGCCGGCGTCGACCGGCCGCAGCAATTCATCGTCAGCGTGGCAGGCAAGATCGACATCGCCGAAAGCGTCGAGGCGGCGCTGCAATGGCTGGAGGACGAAGCGCCGAACGCCGACATCTGCATGATCGTCCTCGACGGAATCTTGAGCGGCGACGACAACCGCATCGACGCGATCGTCGGCCGCGCGCTGTCGCTGAAGCGGCAATTGATGGTCGAGATCGCGCTGCCCTATGAAAGCGCCGAGGATGACGAAGGTTTCGAGTTCTCGGACCCGCAATATCGCTTTTCCGGCGTCGCCGAAGACGGCGCGGCGGTCGAATCCGTCAATGTCGACGCCAACGCCTTCGACGCCGTCTTTCGCAACGCCTTCGCCAAACACGCGCCCGCGTAGAGCGCGGCTCGCGAAAAAGTGGGAACCGGTTTTTCGCGTCGAGCGCGCTCTAAACTTTTGGAATCGATCACGTCATCTGCATTTGGGCGATTCCGCCCAAATGCAGCGTGATCTAGCGCGTCACGCAAACATCACATAAGCGTCACGCAACATCTATCGCAGCGTCGCGAAACCGCAGCCTCGCGGGCGTAGCCTTGCGTCATGGCGTTCACATCGGACCAGCTGGCGAAGCTGACGCGAGACGCGTCATCGGAGCCGCAAACAGCCGCCGCCGCCACATGGGGTCAGCGCCTTTTCGAACTTGACCTCGCGGCGGTTCATCTCTTTTCAAGAACGGCGCGATCGGCCATCGGCAAATTCCTCGCCGTCGCGATCAGCAAGCTCGGCAATGGCTGGATTTATTTCATCCTCGCGCCGATCGTTCTCATCGGCCTCGGCTGGCAGGGGACGCATGTCGCGGCGCTCGCCGGTCTCAACGCGGCGCTGCTGCACATGCTCTATCCGCTGATCAAGCGGCGGTTCGGACGCAAGCGCCCCTTCCAGACCGATCCGCGGCTGCCCTCGCTGCTGCGCACGCTCGACGATCACTCCTTTCCGAGCGGCCATGCGATGACGCTGACCGGCGTGCTCGCGCCGATCGTCATCGCCTGGCCGGCGGCGACGCTGTCTGCGGGCCTTCTCCTGGCGTCAATGGCCTGGTCGCGAATCGCCACGGCGCATCACTATCCAAGCGACGTCGCCGCCGGCGTCGCCCTGGGCGCCGGCCTCTCCTATCCGCTCGCGAGCGGCATTCTCGCCTATTGGTGAGGCTTACGCCGCCCGCGGCAGATCGACCGCCGGCCTCGCGGCCGGGATGACGCGACCGCGCACGCCTTCCAGCGCTCCCGCGACGAGCTCCAATCCCAGAAAGCGCGCGCGCTCGACCGGGCCCGGCATCGTCAGCCGCTCGGTGAAACGCCGCTCGAAACCGAACCGCGCATAATAAGGCGCGTCGCCGACGAGCAGCACGGCGCGATGGCCCAACTCAACGGCGCGAGCGAGCGATTCCTCGATCAGCGCGCGGCCGATTCCCAGCGAGCGCGAAGACGCCGCGACGGCAAGAGGACCAAGCAGCAATGCGTCGCGTCCGCCGGCGCGCGCCGGCCACAGCCGCACCGTGCCGATCAGCGCGCCGTCATCGTTCGTGGCGACGAGCGCGAGCCCCGGCGCCGGCGCCGATCCGTCGCGCAGCCGCTGACAGGTCTTCAGGAACCGCGCGGGACCGAAGGCGTCATCCAACAAGGCTTCGCGCGCGTCTATGTCGCTCGGCGCTTCGTCGCGAATCGCAAACGCCGAAAGAGCGAGCGCGACCGGCGCGATGAGCGAGCCGGGGGCGTGATCGAGGCAAGCAAGTTCAAAGGCCATCTTTTCCTCCCTTTGAGAAGGACAAGCGACCCTCGCGCCTGGCGCATGACGCGCCTGCCGAACGGGACTGACAGTAGTGTGAGGCGAATCCTTCTCCCGCTTGCGGGAGAAGGTGGCCCTCGCGTCAGCGAGGGTCGGATGAGGGCCCCTACCCGTCACGCATGCCGCGTGACAGGGCGAGCGCTGCTCAGATCACATGGGTCTCGAGCGGCGGGAAACCGTTGAAGCCCACGGCCGAATAAGTCGTCGTATAGGCGCCGGTTCCTTCGATCAGCACCTTGGCGCCGATTTCGAGTGAGACCGGCAGCAGATACGGCTTCTTCTCATAGAGCACGTCAACGCTGTCGCAGCTCGGTCCGGCGATGACGCAGGGGCTCGTCGGCGCGCCGTCCGAAGGCGTGCGGATCGGATAGCGGATCATCTCGTCGGTCGTCTCGGCGAGCCCGTTGAACTTGCCGATGTCGAGATAGACCCAGCGAATTTCGCTGTCCTGCGCCGACTTCTTGGAGATCAACACGACTTCCGCTTCGATCAGCCCGGCGTTGCCGACCATGCCGCGGCCCGGCTCGATGATCGTCTCCGGAATGCGGTTGCCGAAATGCTTCGAGAGCGCGCGGAAGATCGCGGCGCCATATTGCTTCACCGCCGGCACGTTCTTTAGGTATTTCGTCGGAAAACCGCCGCCGAGATTGACCATCTGCAGGTTGATGCCGCGCTCCGCGAGTTCGCGGAAAATGTCGGCCGCCGACTTCAGCGCGCCGTCCCACATGCGGGGATTGGTCTGCTGCGAGCCGACATGGAACGACACGCCATAGGCGTTGAGGCCGAGGCGATGCGCATGTTCCAGCACGCCCGTCGCCATTTCGGGGACGCAGCCGAATTTGCGCGACAACGGCCATTCGGCGCCGGAGCCGTCGCAGAGAATGCGGCAGAACACCCGCGAGCCCGGCGCGGCGCGCGCGATCTTCTCGACTTCCGCCTCGCAATCGACGGCGAAGAGCCGAACGCCCAGCGCATAGGCGCGCGCGACGTCGCGCTCCTTCTTGATCGTGTTGCCGAAGCTGATTCGATCCGGCGGCGCGCCGGCGGCGAGCGCCTGCTCGATCTCGACGACGGAGGCCGTATCGAAACACGAGCCGAGCGACGCGAGCAGCGAGAGCACTTCCGGCGCCGGATTGGCCTTCACCGCATAGAAGACGCGCGTATCGGGCAGCGCCTTGGCGAAGCCGAGATAGTTTTCGCGCACCACGTCGAGATCGACGACGAGGCAAGGTCCATTGTCGCGGCCGTTGCGGCGGCGGTCGGCGAGGAATTCGAGAATGCGGTCGGTCATTTTTGGCCCCCTTGCGCGGCGAACCGCGCCCAGATCGTTGAGCGTCAACGGACGCGCCGATCCGTTCGCCCGCGCGCGATGGAGACGCGACGAACGTCGGTTTCAGCGGTCCAAAGGCCGCGCGAGCGCGAAGCGCTCAAACGGCCGGTTGATGCGCCGTTGGCTGACCGATGCGCAATAATGCGCGCCTGAGCGCGCACGCTTCCGCTGGTACAGCCATCGATTGGAAGGGGAGAATCCCGATCCGCACGCCCGGCAAGAAAGACAAGCCTCTTCGGTACGCCGACCTTTGGAGGGTCGACAGAGACGAAAAAGCCCGGTCCGTCGTTGCTTTAAGTCGCGATCCTCCGCAGAGACGGAGTTCGCCGGTTCGCCTCCGGCTGCCGGTTTTATGCTGGCGGTTGACCGGCCTCTTGTCCGGATCCCCGCCCACCGACACACGACCACAGGCACGTGCGATTTGGGCAAGCATGTAGATACGCGCTTTTGCCGCTGTGACAAGCAGTTTTTGCGGCGCGAGACTATTTTTTCGGCGAGGCTGGCAAAGTTGTCGCGTCGCGACGCCTTCGGGCCCGCTTCTTGCGCAGCCGAAGCGATAGAGCTAGAGCAGCAAGCAGGCAGTCCGTATAGACAACGGAAAATCCTGGTTCGGATGCGGGAATGAGGCGATTAACGCGGCGCCAATTCGCGGGCGCGCTCACTGCAGTCGGCGCGCAGTTTGCGCTCAAGAGCCCAGCGCAGGCCGCCAATGTCGTTGCCACGCCGCGGTTCGACTTCGAAAACGTGGTGCAACGGGCGCGCGATCTCGCGCTTGCGCCGTTCGACGAAGCCGCGCCTTCGCGCCTGCCGGACCCGTTTGACGCGCTGGACTTTGACACTTGGCGAGAGATTCGCTTCCGGCGCGATCATGACGTCTTCGCCGGCGCCGACGGCGGCTTCCGGCTGGAGACCTTCCATCTGGGCTTCCTTTATCGTCGCCCGGTGACGGTGAACACGATTCGCGACGGCATCGCGACGCCTATTCCCTACGCGCCGGCGCTCTTCGACTATGGCCGCCTCAAGATCGAAAGGGCGCCTCCCGTGAACACCGGCTTCGCCGGCTTCCGCTTGCATTTTCCGGTCAACGACCCGCATGTCCATGACGAGGTGATTTCCTTCCTCGGCGCGAGCTATTTTCGCTTTCTCGGCCGCGACCAGAATTATGGCCTGTCCGCGCGGGCGCTTTGCGTCGACGCCGGCGCCGATCGCGAGAGCTTTCCGTTTTTCCGCGAATTCTGGATCGAAACGCCGGAGAAGGGCGGCAATCACGCGACGCTCTATGCGCTTCTCGACGGCGAGGCGACGACAGGCGCCTTCAAATTCGATCTTTTCGCTGCGCAGGACAGCACGCTCGAAATCCAGGCGACGCTGTTCCCGCGCCGGACGGGCGCCAAACTCGGCTTAGCGCCGCTCACGTCGATGTATCTGACCGGTGAAAACGACCGGAGGATGCGCGACGGTTTTCGTACCGAGTTGCATGATTCCGACGGGCTCCTGATTCACACCGGCGCAGATGAATGGATTTGGCGTCCGCTTGGCAATCCGCCCCGCGAACGGATTTCATCATTTCTCGACGCCAACAATCGCGGCTTCGGCCTGCTGCAGCGCGACAGAACCTTCGAATCTTATCAAGACCTCGACCTCGCCTATGAAAACCGCCCCAGCTATTTCGTCGAACCTCTCGGCGACTGGGGCGAAGGCCGCGTGGAGCTGATTGAACTGCCGACGCGCGACGAAACCAACGACAATATTGTCGCAAGCTGGATCCCGGCGAAACCGCCGCAGCCCGGCGCGCCCTTAGTTTACGCCTATCGAATCACCGCGGGTCTCGATATGCCGCGGCTCGCGCCCAATGGCGTCGTCGTCAACACTTTTGAGGCGCCGGCGCGAGCGCTCGGCTCGACCGAACCCAATGACCCCGAGTCGCATCGGTTCCTCGTCGATTTCGCCGGCGGCGACCTCGCCTACTACCTCGCCGATCCCAGTCAGGTCGAGGCGGTGGCGACGACCAACACCGGGCGCATGCTGCGCGCGAGCGTCGCCGCAAACCCGCATATCGGCGGACTGCGCGCGCTGTTCGACGTGTCGGTGAAGCCCGGCCAGACCGCCGATCTTCGCCTGTTTCTGCGGGTGCACGGGCGCACGCTGACGGAGACCTGGACCTATCCCTGGACATCCCCGGCGGCCTAATTCTCAATCATCCAGGCTCTTGAGCCGCGTAAGGTCGAACGCCTCAATGTCGCGCAGCAGTTCGATGAAGGCCGTCGCCCAGTAATCCGCCACCGCTTCGCCCTTCTCGGCGCTCGCTTTCGAGGCGTCGCCCATCGCGCCGGCGGGCGAAAGGTCCTGCGCCATCCAGCCAAAGCCGGCGGGGCGATCGGCGCGCAGCCAGGCGAAATCGCGCTCGAAGTCGAGCGTCGCAGGCGGAAAGTTCTTTGCCCGCGCCATATCAACGAGCTCCGGCCGAAAAGCGAGCATCAGCGACGTCTCGATCTCGCCGCCGTGGATGCCGTGGCGCAGCTCCAACTCCGAGAACAGCCCGTCGGGGTAGCCAAAGCGCGCCCAGGAGGCGACGACCGCCAGCGCCCCGAAACGGGCGCGCAGCTCCAACGCCGTCTGCGAGACGAGCGCCGAATTGCCGCCATGCGAATTGAGCAGCGCCAGCTTCGTCACGCCCGCGCGCAGGACGCCTTCCGCGATCTCAGAGAGGAGGCGCGACGCCGTCTCGCTGGTCAGAGTCAGCGTGCCGGGAAAGTCGCGGTGCTCGGTTGAAACGCCGACGCATTGCACGGGCAGAAAAACGGCTTCGAGATCGTCCGGCAGGCGCGCCGCGACGCGCTCGATGCAGCCTTCCATGATCATGGCGTCGACGCCGAGCGGCAGATGGGGGCCGTGCTGCTCCACCGCCGCGATCGGTAAAACGGCGATGACGCGCGACATGTCATGCGCGCGCATGTCCCGCAGCGAGAGTTGTGTCCAGAAGCGCGACGGCAGCATGTCGGCGAGCATATGCGCCTCGGGCTTAAAGGGAAATGCGTAGCCGGCGCGGTCCGATCATGCGCCGTATTTGTTCGACTCTTCCGGCGAACGCCCGTCTGACTCCTGTCGCGGCGGCGCGGCGGTCTGATCCTGCATGGGCGGCGCGAGGGGCTGATCGGGCGAAAGTCCGAGATAACGGGCCGCGCCCCGCCCGGCGGCCAGTCCGGTGGCGAAGGCCGCCTGCAAAAGATAGCCGCCGGTCGGCGCGTCATAGTCGAGCATCTCGCCGGCGACGAAAACGCCGGGCAGCTTCTTGAGCATCAGATCGTCGTCGAGTTCGTCGAAGGAAACGCCGCCGGCGGTCGAAATGGCGCGCTCAAGACCGGCGACCCCGGTGACGGTCAGCGGCGCGTTTTTGATGAGTGCGGCCAGCGTTTCGGCGTCGCGCGGCAACCCGCCGGCGCGCGACTCGCGGATGAGGCCGATCTCGACTTTCGAGAACCCCGCTTTGCGCAGAAAATTCGCATGCGACTGTTTGGGCGGACGGCGCGAGAGTTTGCGCGTCAGACAGTCAAGCGTCGTATCGGGACGCAGATCGATCGACAGCGTCGTCTCGCCATGTTTTTGCGTCGCGGCGCGCAATTGCGAGGAGAGCGCGTAAACCGGCCCGCCCTCGAGTCCGCTGCGCGTCACCACGACGTCGCCGCGCGCGACGGACGCGCCATGGCGCAGCAAAACCGTCTTGATCGGCTGGCCCTCGAAATCACTGCGAAAGATCGCGCTCCAGTCGATCAAAGCGCCGCTGTTGGCGGCGGCGAGCGGCGTGACCCGCACGCCTTGCGCGCCGAGCCGAGCCGCCCAAGCGCCGTCGGAGCCGAGCCGCGGCCATGAGGCGCCGCCGAGCGCCAGCACCAGCGCGTCGAATTTGCGGGTGAATTCCCCCTCGGGACCGATGAGACGCAGAGCCCCGGATTCGGCAAAGCCCGCGAAATCGTGCTTTGTCGCAATGGCGACTCCGAATCGCGCCAGCCGCGCGAGCCAGGCGCGCAACAGCGGCGACGCCTTGAAGCTCGCCGGAAATACCCGGCCGCTCGAGCCGACGAAAGTGGTTTCGCCAAGCTCGGCGCAGAAGTCGCGCAGCGCCTGCGGCGGCCAGGCGCGGACGAAGGGCGCGAGCCGCGCGGCGGCGGCGCCGTAGCGCAAGATGAAGCGGTCCAGGCTTTCGCTGTGGGTGATGTTGAGGCCGCCCCGCCCCGCCATCAGAAATTTGCGCGCCGGGCTCGCTTTGTGCTCATAGATGACGACACGCGCTCCGGCGCGCGCAAGAGCGTCGGCGGCGAAAAGACCGGCGGGGCCCGCGCCGATGACGGCGCAGAACGGAGCCTCGGCGTCGCTAATGGAATGGCCTCCCCTGGGCGGCGGCGTTCGATGCGCAGTTTGGCGAAGGTTCGCGCCTTCGCTCGCGCCGCGCCTGCGTTTGCGCAGCCCTCATATCATGCGCGCGCCGGCGCGAGGAAAAAAAGCTCCAATGACGTTCAAGGCTCCGCCTCAAATTGACGCATGCGCCGCGCGCTTCGAATTTCTCGTTGCGCCGCAACATGCCGGCGCCCGGCTCGACCGCTTTCTCGCGGAGCAGCCGGACATCGTCGCCGCGCATCTCTCGCGCAGCCGCGTCAAAGCGCTGATCGAAGACGGACGCGCTTCGATCGGCGGCGAGACGGCGCGCGATCCGGCGAAGAAGCTCGGCGCTGGAGATGCGGTCGTGCTCGATGTTCCCCCGCCGGCGCCGGCCGAACCGAAGGGCGAGGATATCGCGCTCGACGTCGTCTATGAGGACGAACATCTCCTCGTCATCGACAAGCCGGCGGGCCTCGTCGTGCATCCGGCAAGCGCGCATGAGAGCGGCACGCTGGTGAATGCGCTGATCGCCCATTGCGGCGACAGTCTTTCCGGCGTCGGCGGGGTGAAGAAGCCCGGCATTGTGCATCGCATCGACAAGGATACGAGCGGGCTGCTGGTCGTCGCCAAGACCGACGCCGCCCATCACGGCCTCTCCCGCCTCTTCGCCGATCATGGCCGCACGCTGCATTTGACGCGCGAATATCTGGCCTTCGTCTGGGGCGTTCCGGACCGCGCCCATGGAACGATTCAAGCGCCGCTCGGCCGGCACTCGACGCAGCGCGAGAAAATGGCGGTGGTCTCGGAAGCGCGCGGCCGCGAGGCGATCACCCATTGGGAGAAGGTCGAGGATTACGGCGTCGCCTCGCTCCTGCGCTGCCAATTGGAGACCGGCCGCACCCATCAGATCCGCGTCCATATGGCCCATATCGGCCATCCCCTGATCGGCGACAGAACTTACGGCGCGGGCTTCAAGACCAAGGTCGCCAAGCTTTCGGAACATGCGCGAGAAGTTGTGGAGAACTTGCGTCGTCAGGCGCTGCATGCGGCGACGCTCGGCTTCGAACATCCGATCACCGGCGAAGAAATGCTGTTCGAAAGCGAGCTGCCGACGGATTTGGCGGGGTTGCGGGCGGCGCTGGCGGAGGTTGAGGGCGCCAAACCCCGGCGCGACTGAAACGCCGGCTTGGCGACCTTGCCGGCGCAACAAGCGACGCGCCTCCTGTCCGCGTTATGCCCGGCCTTGCGCCGGGGGCCTACGCAGCGCCGCTCCGCCGATCTCGCAGCGTTGCGCCGCCTCTCGACATGGATGGCCGGGACAAGCCCGGCCACGGACGGCTGGGATGTCGCCTCGGCGCCCGCTTCATGCCATTAGAAGCGGGGCGATGCTTGCTCGCGGGCGCCGCCGCCATTACCATCCCTCAAGGTTTAAAGTTTGGAGTTATCCGCTTGCGCGCATTCGCTCTTCGCATTCTGCTCTGCTCGTCCCTGCTGCTTCTCGCGCCTGGCGCCGACGCCGAGACGCCCGCGTCCGGAAGCTTCGTCGTCCGTCAGAATTGTCCCGCGCTTCAGTCGATCAGAAGCGGCGCCAATCCTGGCAATGTCGTCGTCGAGCCGGGTCAGCACTACAGCATCTTCGCCAAGAACAAGCCGAATGCGACGCATTATCTGATCGACGTGCCGGACGCCAATCCAGGACGCCGATGGGTCGCGGTCGGATGCGGCGAGGCGACGCTTGACGAAGGCGGGCAGGATCCGACCGATCCTGGCGGACAGCAGGGGAAGGACGGCGGGCAGGCGGCGCAAAAGCCCGACTACATCCTCGCCGTCAGTTGGCAGCCGGCGTTTTGCGAAGGCAAGCCCGACAAGACGGAATGCGAGACCCAGCGCCCCGACCGTTTCGACGCGACGCATTTCACGCTGCATGGGCTCTGGCCCAAGAAACAATATTGCAAGGTCGATCGCCACATTATCGCGGCCGACAAGGACGACAGATGGAACGCCCTGCCCGAGCCTGAACTCACCGACGCGACAAGGAACGCGCTGACGGAAGTCATGCCGGGAACGATGTCGCTGCTCGAACGGCACGAGTGGATCAAACATGGCACATGTTTTCCGGGCGGCGTCGCGGACGACTATTTCTCGCGCTCGCTGGCGCTGGTGTCGCAGCTCAACGCCTCCAAGGTTCAGGAGCTTTTTTCGTCGCATATCGGCGAGGAGATCACGCGCGACCAGCTCAAGGCCGCCTTCAACGCGACATTCGGCGACGGCGCCGCCGACCGGGTGCGCGTCGCCTGCAAGAAAGACGGCGACCGGAACCTGATTGTCGAAATGACCATCGGATTGAACGGCGAGATCAAAGCCGACAGCAAACTCGCCGACCTCATCGCCGCCGCGCCGGCGACGGACCCCGGCTGTCCGAGCGGAATCGTCGATCGGGTGGGCGCGCAGTAGGAGACGCCCACCGCGCCCTCGCCGGGACGCGCGGCATCTGCTCGGAAATGGAGATAATCTTTCCCCTGGATTCCCAAGATCGGGTAGATTTCCGCCATGTCGGCAGTCATTGAGGGCGAAAACGCGCCCATCGAAAATTTCATTAGTAAATGGCTGGGACAGGAAGGCGGCCAGGAACGGGCGAATTACGCCTTGTTTCTTACCGAGTTTTGCGACGCCCTCGATCTGCGGCATCCTGATGGCGCCTCCGCCCAACACGAGACCAATGATTACGTGTTCGAGCGCGTAGTGCGGGAGACTGGGCGCGACGGCGCCGTCTCCAATCGCCGCATCGATCTCTACAAGCGCAATTGCTTCGTTCTCGAAGCCAAGCAGTCGCGCCTTAAGGGCGGCGAAAAGGAAGTGCGCGGCCAGTCAGACCTCTTCGTCACTGAGACCGCCCCGCGCGGACGCCGGGGCGCCGAGCGGACGTGGGACGTACTGATGCTCAACGCACGTCGGCAGGCGGAGGACTACGTCCGACTGCTCCCCGCTGGCCACGAGCCGCCGCCTTTCGTCCTCGTCTGCGATGTCGGCCATTGCTTCGAGGTCTACGCCAATTTCCGCCGCGACGGAAAAGCCTTCGACCAGTTTCCCGACCGTCAGTCCTTCCGCATCTTTCTAGAAGACCTTCGTCGTCCAGAGGTTCGCGAACTTCTCAAAACCATCTGGACCGATCCTGTCTCCCTCGATCCTGCTCGCAAATCCGCGCGTGTCACGCGCGCCATTGCGGAGCGGCTTGCGGCGGTCTCCAAGGCACTGGAACGAGACAAACATGCGCCAGAGGACGTCGCCATGTTCCTCATGCGCTGCCTCTTCACAATGTTCGCTGAGGACGTGGGGCTGCTGCCGGAAGAATCCTTCACGGAAGTTCTAGCGCGTTGCGAGAAGGAACCGGACACTTTTCGTCACGATGTCGGCCAGCTTTGGGAGGCGATGAATTCCGGCGGCTATGCCCACGCTCTTCGCAGAAGCGTCGCGAAATTCAACGGCGAGTTTTTCCTCAAGCGCGGCGTGCTGCCGCTCGGGCGCGAGGAAATCGGCGAATTGCGCCGCGCCGCCGAATATGACTGGCGCGATGTCGACCCGTCCATTTTCGGCACGCTGCTCGAACAGGCGCTCGATCCCAAAGAGCGCAAGCGCCTCGGCGCGCATTTCACGCCGCGCGCCTATGTCGAGCGGCTCGTCGTCGCGACGGTGATCGAGCCGCTGCGCACAGAATGGGGACAAATGCTCGCCACGATCGAGCGCAAGAAATCTGAGATTGCCGTTCTCGGACCCATCGATCCGAAGCGCACGACTCTTCTCATGGAAGCGCGCGAGCTCGCAATACGCTTTCACGCCCAATTAAGTGCGACGCGCATTCTTGATCCCGCCTGCGGCACAGGCAACTTTCTTTACGTCGCTCTAGAGCTAATGAAGCGCTTAGAGGGCGAGGTCATCGATATCGTCGAGACATTAGGTGGTCAGGAGGAGCCGGTTTGGCTCGACCGCCAAAACGTTGACCCGCATCAGTTCCTCGGTTTGGAAATCAATCCGCGCGCAGCGGCCATCGCGGAACTCGTGCTGTGGATCGGCTTTCTTCAGTGGCACTTCCGCACGCGCGGCGACAAGCCGCCAGAACCAATTTTGCATGCTTTCAAGAATATCGTCGTCAAGGATGCAGTGCTGGAAGCCGACAAGGCGTTGAAGCGCGACGAGCACGGCAAGCCGGTGACGGGCCGCGACGCCGAGGGCAATCTTGTTGAGGTCTATGATTACAACAATCCGCGCCGGCCGGTCTGGCCGGATGCGGAGTTCATCGTTGGCAATCCGCCGTTCGTCTCAAACAGGGAAATGCGAGAGTTATTGGGGGATACGTACGTCGACTGTCTTAAGCGGGTTTATCCTGAATTCAATCAAGCAGCTGATTTCGTACTCTTCTTTTGGATCAACTCAGCGCGCAACCCAGGTGTGCGTCGAGTTGGGCTCGTTTCAACATCTCGACTAAGGATGAAGCAGAACAACACCGTATTCAGGGGAGCAAGGGGATGTCCCGCTTGATGTTGAAAAGCGGAAATCGGCGTTGCTGGCCTGAATGCTATGCGGCTTTCGCGGTTTGAGCAAGATGCTCGTTCGATGGGACGGCGTTCGCCATGCGCTTTGCGAGCGCC
>VGDY01000021.1 GCA_016869555.1 Alphaproteobacteria bacterium
GCGGGAGCCGGCGCCGGTCGCGCGATCCGCGCGGGCGTCGTCGGCGTTTCGGCCTGGCGCAGCGTCGCGCCGTCGGCGCGGTGCGCGGGCGCGCCTTTCCAGGCGAAATGGGCCGCCAGACCGCCGCCGCCAAACAGAATCATCGCGGCGACGAGGTAAAGCCAGACCGGCGCTTTGGATGAGCTGGCGCCGTAGCGTGCGCGCCGCGCGCCGGCCATGCCGCTTGAAAAACCTTCGGTCCAGCCCGTCGCCCGCGCCTTGCGAAACGGCCGCTCCAGGCTTTCCAGCTCGCTGAGCAGGCGCTGCTTCTCTTGGAATATCCGCCGTTCAAAGTTCTCTAACTCGGCGACTTTGCGTCGCTTTTCGAGTGTTACGCTCATACTGTTCACTCCAGGCGCGGCTCACGTGAAGATTACCCAAGACTTTCTTCACGTTGAAACATGACGACCCCGCGCTCAACACCGCACGAGAGTGTCAGCTTCTTACAAATTAGTTCGCCCCGCCCGAGTGTTGCCATACGCTTGTCAGGAGCACTTCCTGAGTTGCGCCGTCCTCCTTTGTGATTTGCCAACAAAATTATGGCTGTTCTTTGCCGACTGCTCCAGACGATGATCGGTTCGCCTCCTGGAGCGCGTTGCGAAAAAGCGGGAACAGTTTTTTCACGAATGCGCCTCGCGGCATGGTCGGCCGCGACAAGCACGGCGAAGACGCGGAAGGCCAGCCGCTCGTTCGGTTGGATTGTCGCTTGGCCGCGCCCGCGCGTCCTTGACATCGCCCGCGCCGCACGTATGTTGCCGGCCAATTCGCTCCCGGTCGCCTCAGCGGCCGGGACGATTGCTTTTCTCTGATAGACGGAACGAACGATGGCCAAGTCCGCCATGATCAAGATCAAGCTCCTGTCCACGGCGGATACGGGCTATTTCTACGTGACGAAAAAGAACGCCCGCACCAAGACGGAAAAGCTCGTCTTCAAGAAATATGATCCGGTCGCGCGCAAGCACGTGGAATTCAAGGAAACCAAGATCAAGTAAGCGCGGATAGCGCATCAGGCTTTCGTCGCCGCGGCGATTCGGATCGCCCGGCAGCGCACAGGGCGAAAAAACCGGCTTCTGCTTCTCGGCGGCGCACGCGTCATGCAACGGGAGCGGCGCTATGGCGACGCTCCCGATTGTTTGGCTGGCATCAGAAAAATTTTGGCTGGAAGAGCGACCGCTTCGGGGCAAGGCGGCCGACTGACGATGGCTTCAAGGAGGCCACTCCAACCACCGCCAGTCGGCCAACCCCACGGACCCAGGAGATGCGGCGGACCTGAGCACTCCGCAGGGTATTCAAAGTTGTGCCGAATACGCATCAAACGCTTACGTGCGCCACGGGTCTTCTTTAGGCCCTTCGACGCCGCCAGACGCGCAACTCATTTGGCCGGGTTACGTTACTCCGGCTGCACAAAATTGCAACTATCTGATATGAATTTTCACAGATAGGGCGTTGCGAAGCGTTTGCACGCCAGCGTAACAAGCAATAACGCGCCGCAACGAGCGCCGCGCCGGAGGAGTAGATGGCATCTGGATTTCGCTTTGTTCTCGGGCTCGTGGCTGGCCTCTCGGGCTCCCTGGCGCTTTCCGCTTGCGGCGAGCATATGCCAGGCGACGCCACCGGCGCCAAGGTCTTGCGCAGTCTTCTAGAAAAGAACGGCGTGGACGCCAAACTCGTCTCTTTCAAGAAGGTGCAGGGCCGAGAAGTCAAGCGTGAAAATATTGACGCCTATGAATTGATGTATGAGGCTGAAATTCAGTTCCCCGAGGGCTTCGAAGCCAAATGCGCGGATGAGCGGGCGCGCGGGAAATGCGCCTTTCTTGGCCTCGACGACGACCGGACCTTCGCCAAGAGCGAAGTGCATACGAGCGAAGGCACGCTGCATTTCGTCAAGAGCGAAAAGGGTTGGATGGCCGAGGACAACAACGCCTATTGACGCCGCCATTTGACGCCGCCCCGCCGGCGCTCGCGCCGATTGTCGTCATTCCGGCGCGTTTAGCGTCGACGCGTCTGCCCGGCAAGGCGCTCGCCGACATCGACGGCCGACCGATGATCATTCACGTCTGGGAGCGCGCCTGCGCTGCGGCAGTCGGGCCTGTCGTGGTCGCGACCGACGCGCCGGAAATCGTGCGCGTTGTTGAAGCGGTCGGCGGACAAGCGGCGCTGACGCGCGGCTCACATGCCTGCGGCAGCGACCGCATCAGCGAGGCGCTGCGCGCGCTCGACCCGCAAGGCCGCCATGGCGCCGTCGTCAATCTGCAGGGCGACCAGCCCTGCCTGCCCGACGGCGCGCTTGAGGCGGCGCTCGCTTTGCTCGACGACCCTTGCGTCGACATCGGCACCCTGGCCTGCCCGACGCGCCCGGAAGAAGTCGAGGATCCCGACGCCGTGAAGCTCGTCGGAACGTCGCTCGCGCCCGATCGGCTGCGCGCGCTCTACTTCACCAGAGCGGCCGCGCCTTTTGGCGAGGGTCCGCGCTGGAAGCACATCGGCGTCTACGCCTTTCGCCGCGCCGCGCTTGAGCGTTTCGCGTCGCTGCCGCCCTCCCCGCTCGAATTGCGCGAGCGGCTTGAACAGCTGCGCGCGCTCGAGGCTGGCATGCGCATCGACGCCGCGCTGCTGGACAACGCCGCCCTATCGGTGGATACGGAACGCGATTTAAGCGCGTTGCGCGCCGCCGCGGCGCGCGAACAGGACGCCAAGTGACTCAAAATCAAGTGACGCAATATATCGCCTATCAGGGAGAGCCCGGCGCGAATTCGGACCTCATCTGCCGGCAGGCCTATCCGCATCTGACGCCGCTCCCTTGCGCGAGCTTCGAGGACGCGTTCGCGTCGGTCACCGAGGGACGCGCCGCGCTCGGCATGATCCCGCTCGAAAATTCGATCGCCGGACGGGTGGCGGACATCCATCATTTCCTGCCGCATTCCGGACTGCACATCGTCGGCGAACATTTCCTGCCAATCCATTTTCAACTGATGGCGCCCAGAGGCGCGACGCGGCAGGGGCTCAGAAGCGTCTACAGCCATGTCCATGCGCTCGGCCAGTGCCGCCGCGCCATTCGCAACTTCGGGCTCGAAGCCCATACCGCGGGCGACACCGCCGGCGCCGCGCGCGAAATCGCCGAATGGGGCGATCCGACCAAGGCGGCGATCGCGCCGGGGCTCGCCGCCGAAATATACGATCTCGACGTGCTGGCCGAGAACATCGAGGACGAAGCGCACAACACCACGCGCTTCATCGTGTTGTCGAAGACAAGGGAGTGGGCGGCGCCGAACGCCGGACCGACCATCACCACCTTCATCTTTCGCGTGCGCAACGTGCCGGCCGCGCTCTACAAGGCGCTCGGCGGCTTCGCCACC
Organism: Alphaproteobacteria bacterium; assembly: GCA_016869555.1. GTDB lineage: Bacteria > Pseudomonadota > Alphaproteobacteria > Rhizobiales > Beijerinckiaceae > Methylocystis. Next base: position 3,396 of record VGDY01000021.1, read on the forward strand.
AACGGCGTCAACATGACGAAGCTCGAAAGCTACATGGTCGACGGCGAATTCGCCGCGACGCGCTTTCTCGCCGACGCCGACGGCCATCCCGAGCAGCCAGCGATGGCGCGCGCCTTGGAAGAATTGCAGTTCTTCTCCAAGGAAGTGGAGATTCTCGGCGTCTATCCCGCGAGCGATTTCCGGATCACCAATATCCGCGCCTTCGCCTTCGGGGATTGACAGGCCATAGAGGCAGTTGCTTTCCTTGCCGGCCTTCTTCCACGGGAACGGAGCGTCGTCGCCCGACGATATCCGTTCGCGGCATGAGCGGCGTCCCTTGAGGCGCAAGCGCACGTTGGAACGGCCAAAACGATATTGAGGAGCAAGCGCTCGAAGGGAACCGCCCATGGCCGTCGCCTACGATCCCAACAATATCTTCGGCAAGATTCTGCGCGGCGAAATCCCCGCACATACAGTCTTTGAGGATCACGTCGCGCTGGCGTTCATGGACATCATGCCGCGTGCGGAAGGCCATGTTCTGGTGATTCCCAAGGAGGGCGCGCGCGGACTGTTGGACGTGTCACCGGAAACGCTCGGGCAATTGATGAAGCGCGTGCAGCATGTCGCGAAGGCGATCGAAAAAGCCTTCGACGCCGACGGGCTGACCCTTCATCAGTTCAATGAAAGCGCTGGCGGCCAGGTGATCTATCACCTGCATTTCCACCTGCTGCCGCGCTGGGAAGGCGTCGGCTTGCGGCCGCCCGGCACAATGGCGGACGACGCCAAGCTTGCCGAACAGGCCGAAAAAATTCGCGACGCGATGGAGCCCTTCGCGGCTTAAGCCGGCTTCGAGCTCGACGGCGAAGCCCTATTCTTCGCCGACCTTGGCCGGTTTCAACGCCACGGGACGCAGCAGGAAGGACGGCACATGGTCGCCGAGCCCGACGACCGGCGGCCCGTCGTCCTCATGCCGACGCGGCCGGCGCTCGCCGCGTTCCCGACGATCGGTCGGCGCCGCACAGGCAGGAGACCGGAAGCTTTCCTCCTCCAGCCTCGGGCGCCCGCCACGCGGCCGGCCAATGCTGACGGGCGCTTCGCGCTCGACGGCCGCTTGTCTGCGGATCGGCGCTTCGCGCTCGGAGGCGGCTGGTCGGCGGCCGCGATCCCGACGCTGCCCACGCTCGCCGCGGCGTTCCTGCGGACGGCTCGTCTCCATCGGCGGCGGCAGAGCGTCGAAACCCGGCCCCTCCCAGTCGATCGCCTTGCCGATCAGGCTCTGAATTTGATCGACATATTTCATGTCGTCTTCGGTGACGATCGTCAGGGCCACGCCCGACCGCCCGGCGCGGCCGGTGCGGCCGATCCGGTGCACATAATCTTCGCTATGAGTCGGGACGTCGAAATTGAACACATGACTTACGTCAGGAATGTCCAGACCGCGGGCCGCCACATCCGAACATACGATGAGCGACACATCACCGTTCTTGAAGGCGTCGAGCGACGCCATGCGCGCCAGCTGATCCATGTCGCCGTGCAGCGCGCCGGCGGAAAAGCCGTGCTTGACGAGAGACCGGTGGAGGATCGCCACGTCACGTTTGCGGTTACAGAAGATGATCGCATTCTTGAAGTTTTCGGCGCTGCGGATGAGATTGCGCAACGTCTCGCGCTTGTCGGCGTGGCCGCGCGAGGCGACGAGAATCTGCCTGATGGTGACCGCCGTCGTCGCGGCGCGCGACACTTCGCAGCGGATCGGATTGTGCAGGAACGCTTCGGTCAGCCGAGTGATTTCCGGCGGCATCGTCGCGGAGAAGAAAAGCGTCTGGCGGGTGAACGGCACCAGCTTGCAGACGCGCTCGATGTCGGGAATGAAACCCATGTCGAGCATGCGGTCCGCCTCGTCAATGACGAGAATCTCGATTCCCGTCAGCAGCAGCTTGCCGCGATCGAAAAAGTCGAGCAGGCGGCCCGGCGTCGCGATCAGCACGTCGGCGCCGCGCATGATCTTTGTTTCCTGATCGCCGAAGGAAACGCCGCCGATCAGCAGCGCGACATTCAGCCGATGATTCTTGCCGTATTTGGCGAAGCTCTCTTCGACCTGCGCGGCAAGTTCGCGCGTCGGCTCCAGAATCAGCGTTCGCGGCACTCTGGCGCGGGCGCGGCCGCTTTCAAGACGGCTCAGCATCGGCAGGGTGAAGGCGGCGGTCTTGCCGGTGCCCGTCTGGGCGATGCCGAGAATGTCGCGCCCCTGCAAGGCGGGGGGAATGGCCTGCGCCTGAATCGGCGTCGGGGTCGTATAGCCGGATGTTTGGACGGCTGCGAGAACCTTTTGGGAAAGGCCCAGTTCCTCGAATGTCATCAATTATCCTGAGTACGGCTCAGCTGTGCGGCAGGCCCGCTCGCGCGCCAGCCGTAGAAAGCGCGCGTGAATAGGAGAGAAATTCCGTCGCCGCCGCGACGGCGCTCGGCCCGCCGACAGTCCGCCGCAAAGAAGCGCGGGCGATAGCCACGGGAATGCTTTAAGGGCAATCGCCGGATTGTCAATGAATATATGTAGTCCCGGCGCCGCCCGCCAGGCTTCGTCCAAAAAATAGCTAGTGGCCGGCAGTTTCGCCGGCGTCGCCGCAAGGCGTCAGAGCGGGGCGCACGTTCATTCTGTCTGGAATCGTTCCTGTCGTCAGATAGTCCACATCGGCGTCTCTCCGCTCCTTAGGCGCCGGCGCCTCGACTTGCGGCGCCGATCTGGCGCGACCGGGCAGTTCGGCGGCGGCGGCCCGGGAAAAGCGGGCCGGCGCGGGCGCGTCGGGCGGATCGAACAGATTTGAGAGCAGTTTCGCGCCAAGCACGCTGCACAAACAAGCGGCGACCGACAGCGCCGCAAGACTCCAGGTGCCCGTCGGCAGTCCGGTGCGATGTTGGCTGATGCGGCTGTGCTCGCCCATTGGACGCACTTATGAGCCTCAGGGTTAGCGGTAAAGACGCTAGTCCTGCGAAGGTAAATTTTTGGTTGACGGCGCGCCCGGTCCGGTCGTGGCGCGGCGCGTCGCGCAGCCCCTTGCAAAGCCGCGGCGAAAGCTCAAAACTGACGATGTTCCTGATTTCCCTCACCATGGAAGTGGCCCGGATTCTGCGAGGCGACACCTAAAAGAACCGCCGTGCCGACCTACATGGAAAGGACCGAAAGGGTAAGGACGTGGCTGCGGAGGACTTAACTTCTTTGACGGCGAAAGTTCGTCTTGCGCCTCGTGCGGCGAAAGATCCGCGCCGGGGAGCGGACGTTGGTCCCGGCGCCGGCACCGCCCTCGTCACAAGAACGCGTCCCCAGACGCGCAAGCCCAATATGTATCGGGTGTTGCTGCTCAACGACGATTACACGACGCAGGAGTTCGTGGTGATCGTGTTGCGCAAATATTTCAACAAATCGCTGGAGGAAGCCACCCGCATCATGCTCCACGTCCATAATCATGGCGTCGGCGAATGCGGCGTCTACACCTATGAGGTCGCTGAGACCAAAGTCACCCAGGTCATGGATTTTGCAAGGAAGCATCAGCATCCTCTGCAATGCATCATGGAAAAGAAATAGGACGAGCGCATGCCGACCTTCTCGCGCAATCTCAAGCAGACACTCGACCGCGCGCTCGCTTCCGCCCGCGAGCGGCGCCATGAATATGCGACGCTCGAACATCTTCTGCTCAGTCTCGTCGAGGACGTCGACGCTTCGGCCGTTTTGCGCGCCTGCTCCGTCGATCTCGACGTTCTGACCAAGAATCTGCGCGATTATATCGATCGCGAGCTCGACAATCTGGTCAACGACGACGCCGACGAGTGCAAGCCGACCGCCGGCTTTCAGCGTGTGGTGCAGCGCGCGATCATCAGCGTCCAGTCTTCCGGCCGCGAGGACGTGAGCGGCGCCAATGTTCTCGTCGCGCTGTTCGCCGAACGCGAGAGCCACGCCGTTTATTTCCTGCAGGAGCAGGACATGACGCGCTACGACGCGGTCAATTTCATCAGCCACGGCATCGCCAAGCGCCCGGGTCTTTCCGACGCGAGCCGCGCCCCGCGAGGGGTCGAGGACGACGGCGAGCGCAGCGATGGCCGCGAGGGCCGCGAGAACGAGAGCCGCAAGAAGGAAGGCGCGCTCGAAGCCTATTGCGTCAACCTCAACAAAAAGGCGCGCGACGGTCGCATCGACCCGCTGATCGGCCGCGAGCCGGAAGTGCTGCGCACGATCCAGGTGCTGTGCCGCCGGCAAAAGAACAATCCGCTGCTCGTCGGCGATCCTGGCGTCGGCAAGACGGCGATCGCCGAGGGTCTCGCCCGCAAGATCGTTTCGGGCGACGTGCCCGACGTTCTCTCCGGCGCGACCGTCTTCGCGCTCGACATGGGCGCGCTGCTCGCCGGGACACGCTATCGCGGCGATTTCGAAGAGCGCTTGAAGCAGGTCGTGAAGGAAATCGAGAATCACAAGAACGCGATTCTCTTCATCGACGAGATTCACACCGTGATCGGCGCCGGCGCCACCTCCGGCGGCGCGATGGACGCCTCGAATCTTCTCAAGCCGGCGCTGGCGCAGGGCGTTCTGCGCTGCATCGGCTCGACCACCTACAAGGAATACCGGCAGTATTTCGAGAAGGATCGCGCCCTCGTCCGCCGCTTCCAGAAAATCGACGTGAACGAGCCCTCGATCCCCGACGCGATCGAAATCATCAAGGGGCTGAAGCCCTATTTCGAGGAATTTCACAAGATCCGCTACACCGCCGATGCGCTGAAGGCGGCGGTGGAGCTCTCGGCCCGCTACATTCATGACCGCAAGCTGCCGGACAAGGCGATCGACGTGATCGATGAAACCGGCGCGGCGCAGATGCTCCTCGCCGAGAACAAGCGCAAAAAGACGATCGGGCTGAAGGAGATCGAAATAACGATCGCGACGATGGCGCGCGTGCCGCCGAAGACGGTCTCCAAGGACGACGCCGAGGTTCTCGCCCATCTCGACGAGACGCTGCGGCGCGTCGTCTATGGTCAGGACAAGGCGATCTCGGCGCTTACCTCGGCGATCAAACTCGCGCGCGCCGGCCTGCGCGACCAGGAGAAGCCGATCGGCTGCTATCTCTTCTCCGGGCCGACCGGCGTCGGCAAGACGGAGGCCGCGCGCCAGCTCGCGACTTCGCTCGGCATCGAACTCATTCGCTTCGACATGTCGGAATATATGGAGCGCCACACGGTCAGCCGGCTGATCGGCGCGCCGCCCGGCTATGTCGGCTTCGATCAGGGCGGTCTCCTGACCGACGCCATCGACCAGCATCCGCATTGCGTGCTGCTGCTCGACGAAATCGAGAAGGCGCATCCCGATCTCTACAACATCCTGCTGCAGGTGATGGATCACGGCAAGCTGACCGACCACAACGGCAAGACCATCGACTTCCGCAACGTCATCCTGATCATGACGACCAACGCCGGGGCGCAGGATCTGGCCCGCACGCCGATCGGCTTTACCCGCACGCGCCGCGATCTCGACGACAGCGAGGCGATCAACCGGCTGTTCGCGCCGGAGTTCCGCAACCGCCTCGACGCGATCGTGCCTTTCGGACATCTGCCGGTCGAGGTCATCAAGCGCGTCGTCGACAAATTCATCATGCAGCTCGAAGCGCAGCTCGCCGACCGCAATGTCACGATCGAACTCACCGACGAAACGCGCGACTGGCTCGTCGAACACGGCTATGACGAAGCCATGGGCGCGCGGCCGATGTCGCGGGTCATTCACCAGCACATCAAGACGCCGCTCGCCGATGAGGTGCTGTTCGGCCGGCTCAAGAACGGCGGCGCGGTGCGCGTCGTCGTGGTCGGCGACGACAGCGGCGCGAAGTCGCTCGGCTTCGTCTTCCCGGAAGGGCCGGTGCTGCCGCGGCCCGAGCGCGACATCATCGAAGCCGGCAAGAAACGCGCAAGCGCCGAAGGCCAGGAGCCCGCGGCCAATGCGTCGCTTGCCGACAATACGGACGCGGAATCCGACGCGCGGCCGGCGCCGTTGAAGAACTGACGCGCGCGCCGTTATGCTTTCGCGGGGTTAGCGCGAACGAGCTTTTTTCGCTCTCGGCGCCGGCGGCTCCGCCGCCGGCCGTCGCGCCATCGCTTCGGCGAGATAGCGGCCGGTGTGGCTGCGCTTCTCCTTGACGATTTCCGACGGCGGTCCCGCCGCGACGATCTCGCCGCCGCCGTCGCCGCCCTCCGGACCCATGTCGATGATCCAGTCGGCGGTCTTGATGACTTCGAGATTGTGCTCGATCACGACGACCGTGTTGCCCTGCTCGACCAACTCATGCAGCACTTCGAGCAGCTTGGCGACATCATGGAAATGCAGACCCGTTGTCGGCTCGTCGAGAATATAGAGCGTGCGGCCGGTCGAGCGGCGCGACAGTTCCTTGGAGAGCTTCACGCGCTGCGCCTCGCCGCCGGAGAGCGTCGTCGCCTGCTGGCCGACATGGATATAGTCGAGGCCGACGCGCTTTAGCGTCTCCATCTTGTCGCGGATCGACGGCGCCGCCTTGAACAGATTGGCCGCCTCCTCGACCGTCATGTCGAGCACATCGGCGATCGACTTTTCGCGATATTTCACTTCCAGCGTCTCGCGGTCGTAGCGCTTGCCCTTGCACACGTCGCAGGTGACATAGACGTCGGGCAGAAAATGCATCTCGATCTTGATGACGCCGTCGCCCTGACAGGCCTCGCAGCGCCCGCCTTTCACATTGAAGGAGAAGCGCCCCGGCGCATAGCCGCGCGCCTTCGCCTCGGGCAGACCCGCGAACCATTCGCGAATCGGCGTGAAGGCGCCGGTGTAGGTCGCCGGATTGGAGCGCGGCGTGCGTCCGATCGGCGACTGGTCGATGTCGATGATCTTGTCGATCTGCTCCAGACCTTCGAGTCGATCGAAAGGCGCCGGATGTTCATGCGCGCCGGAGAGCCGCCGCGCCACGGCCTTGTGGAGCGTTTCGATGATCAGCGTCGACTTGCCGCCGCCGGAGACGCCGGTGACGCAGGTGAAAAGGCCGAGCGGCACTTCCGCGGTCACGTTCTTAAGATTGTTGCCGCGCGCGCCAAAAAGCTTGAGCCAGCGGCCGGGCGTCGGCTTGCGCAATTTATGGCGCAGGATCACCTGCTTCTCGCCGGTAAGATATTTGCCGGTGAGCGAGGCGGGATTATCCATGATCTCCCGCGGCGTGCCCTGCGCGACGATCCTGCCGCCGTGAATGCCGGCGCCGGGACCGACATCGACGACATAGTCCGCAGCGAGGATCGCGTCCTCGTCATGTTCGACGACGATGACGCTGTTGCCGAGATTGCGCAGCCGCCGCAGCGTGTCGAGCAGACGGTCATTGTCGCGCTGATGCAGTCCGATCGACGGTTCGTCCAGCACATAGAGAACGCCGGTCAGTCCCGAGCCGATCTGCGAGGCGAGACGGATGCGCTGGCTCTCGCCGCCCGACAGCGAACCCGAATTGCGCGACAGAGTCAGATAATCGAGACCGACGTCGACGAGAAAGGTCAGCCGGTCACGTATCTCCTTCAAGATGCGAAAGGCGATTTCATTGCGCTTCTTGTCGAGCGCGCCCGGCAGCGCGCGAAACCAGTCGAGCGCGGCGCGCACGGAAAGCTCCGAGACTTCGCCGATATGTTTGCCGGCGATCTTCACGGCCAGCGCTTCGGGCTTTAAGCGAAAGCCTTCGCAGGCGAGACAGGGCGTCGCCGACATATAGCGGCCGATCTCCTCGCGCGCCCATTCGCTGTCGGTTTCGAGATAGCGCCGTTCGAGATTGATGACGACGCCTTCGAACGGCTTCTTCACGTCATAGGCGCGAAAGCCATCGTCATAGGAGAAGCGCACCTCCTCGTCGCCGGAGCCATAGAGAATGACGTTCCGCGCCTTGTCGGAAAGCGACTCCCATGAGGCGTCGAGCCGAAATTTGTAATGCCGGCCAAGCGCTTCGAGCGTCTGCTGATAATAGGGCGAGGTCGATTTCGCCCAAGGCGCGATCGCGCCTTTACGCAAGGTCAGCTTCGGATTCGGAACGACGAGATCGGCGTCGACCTTCTGCTCATGGCCGATGCCGCCGCAAGTCGGACAGGCGCCGAAGGGGTTATTGAAGGAAAACAGCCGCGGCTCGATTTCGGGAATGGTGAAGCCCGACACCGGACAGGCGAATTTCGAGGAGAAAACGATGTGATCGGGCGAGTAGTGAGTAGAGACATTCGCTGCGGCAGTCGGCAGATCGGCAATCGGCAGTCGGCCGTCATGCCCCGACTGCCCACTGCCGACCGCCGACTGCCGATCGGCGAATTCGACGACGGCGAGTCCGCCCGACAATTCCAGCGCCGTCTCGAAACTGTCGGCGAGACGCGCGCTCATGTCGGGGCGCACGACGATACGGTCGACGACCACGTCGATGTCATGCTTCAACTTCTTGTCGAGCGCCGGCGCGTCGACGATCTCGTAATAGGCGCCGTCGATCTTGAGACGCTGAAAGCCCTTCCTCGTGTATTCGGCGATCTCCTTCTTATATTCGCCCTTGCGGCCGCGCACGACCGGCGCCAGCAGATAAAGCCGCGCGCCTTCCGGCAAAGCCAGCACGCGATCGACCATTTGCGAGACGGTCTGGCTCTCGATCGGCAGGCCGGTCGCCGGCGAATAGGGCACGCCGACGCGCGCCCAGAGCAGACGCATATAGTCGTGAATTTCCGTCACCGTGCCGACGGTCGAGCGCGGATTTTTTGACGTGGTCTTCTGCTCGATCGAAATCGCCGGCGACAGCCCGTCGATCTGATCGACGTCGGGCTTCTGCATCATCTCCAGGAACTGGCGCGCATAGGCCGAGAGCGACTCGACATAGCGGCGCTGGCCTTCGGCATAGATCGTATCGAAAGCGAGCGACGACTTGCCCGAACCCGACAGGCCGGTGAACACGACAAGCTTGTCGCGCGGAATCGTCAGATCGACGTTCTTGAGATTGTGCTCGCGCGCGCCGCGGATGGAGATGGTGTTGGCGTCGGCGCCGCGCGTCATCGAAGCGCCTACAGGCGCGTGCTTTTGCTTGATGCTCGCCATTCAAAAAGGCCGTAGGTGAAGGGAAGCGCCTATTTAGGCGCTGAGCAAGGCAAATGCCACGCGCCAAAAGATAAATCCATTGGGCCCCGCCGAGCAGGATCGCTTCGCGGGCGACCGGTCCATAACTCCGAAGAAAAAATTTTAGGCTTGCTCCCGCGATCACGATTGATATCTTTGATATCAAGGAGTCATAATGCCGGATATTTTGTTACGAGACGTTCCCCCGGAAATGAAACGCCAGATCGAGGATTTGGCGCATGGGCACAAGCGCAGCATTTCCAGCGAAGCGAAATCGCTGCTCGAACGCGCCTTGGCTCAGTCCGTTGGCGGCGCGAGCGCCCGAAGCGCGGGAGGTCTTGGAACGCGGCTCAAAGGCCTCGTTCGGGAAGAGGATTGGACCGACGATTTCATTCGGCCGCGCGATCAAAGCGACCGCGCGCCGCCGGACTTCGAATGATCCTGCTCGACACGAATGTCGTTTCCGAAATGATCAAGCCGACGGGCGACGCCAATGTGCGCCGCTGGATGGATTCTTTCGCCGATATCGACTTCTTCATCGCCGCGCCGATCATCGCCGAGCTTCGCTTCGGTCTGGCGTTACTGCCCGACGGCCGTAAGAAGGAGGCGCTGACCAGGGCTTGCGATACGATCGAAAACGAGATTTTCGCCGGCCGCATCCTCGCCTTCGATCAGCGCGCGGCGCATGCCTTCGCGCGGCTGCGGGCGAAGCGGCAGGCGCTCGGCAGGCCGCTCAATGTCATGGACGCGCTGGTCGCGAGCATCGCCTCGGCGCACGCCATGACTCTCGCGACACGCAACGTCGCCGATTTCGTCGATCTCGAGCTGGTCGTAGTCAATCCATTTGCCTTCGAGTAGAACGTCATTCCCTTTCCAGGAGCAATGAAGTGCCGTTCGACGCAAGCAGAGGCGATGGCGAAACGGCGCTGAGGAAGCCCCTCTACCGCCACCTCTATGTCCAGGTGCTCGCGGCCATTGCGCTTGGCGCGCTGTTTGGCTGGCTGGCGCCGGACGCCGCCGCGCAGGATTGGGTGAAGGCGCTTGGCGACGGCTTCGTCAAGCTGATCAAAATGGCGATCGCGCCGATCATTTTCTGCACCGTCGTCTCCGGCGTCGCCCATATCGAGGACGCGCGCAAAGTCGGCCGCGTCGGCCTCAAGGCGCTCGTTTATTTCGAGATCGTCTCGACCTTCGCCCTCGCGCTCGGCCTCATCGTCGGCAATTTTTCGCAGGTCGGCGCGGGGTTCGCCGGCAAGCCCGATCCTTCGGCAATCGCCAAATATACCGCGCTCGCCGAAAAGCGTGGCGGCGTCGAGTTTCTGCTCGACATCATTCCCGACAGCGCGATCGGCGCCTTCGCCAGGGGCGATATTCTGCAGGTGCTGCTGTTCTCGCTGCTGTTCGGCTTCGCGCTCCTGGCGCTCGGCGAGCGCGGCCGCGCGCTGCGCGTCATCGTCGACGATCTCGGCCACGCCATGTTCGGCGTCATCGCCATCGTCATGAAGGCGGCGCCGGTCGGCGCCTTCGGGGCCATGGCCTATACGGTGGCGAAATACGGTTCGACCGCGCTTCTGTCGCTCGCCGGACTTGTCGGCCTGTTCTATCTCACGGCCGGGCTCTTCGTGACCTTGGTGCTGGGCCTCATCGCCCGCGCGGCCGGCTTCAACATCTTCAGCCTCATCGTCTATCTGCGCGACGAATTGCTGATCGTGCTCGGGACCTCGTCCTCGGAAAGCGCCCTACCCGCGCTGATGGAAAAGCTGGAGCGGCTCGGCTGTTCGAAATCGGTCGTCGGACTCGTCGTGCCGACCGGCTATTCCTTCAATCTCGACGGCACTAATATCTATATGACGCTGACGACGCTGTTCATCGCCCGCGCCATGGGCGTCGAGCTAGACGCGACGCATCAGGCGACGATCCTTATCGTCGCGATGCTCACCTCCAAGGGCGCGAGCGGCGTTTCAGGCGCCGGCTTCATCACTTTGGCGGCGACATTGACCGCCGTCGATCCGCAATTGGCGCCGGGCATGTCGCTGGTGCTCGGCGTCGACAAATTCATGAGCGAATGCCGGGCGCTGACCAATTTCATCGGCAATGGCGTCGCCGCGATCGTCGTCGCTAAGTGGGAGGGCGAACTCGACCGCGCCCGCCTCGAAAGCGGACTCGCCCGCCGCATCGATCCTTCCGATGTGGAAACCGCCGTCGCCACGGATTGACGCCGCTTGCAGCGGACGCTGGCCGATGCTAGAACAAAAAAAGAACACTGGCACCGCGACGGCGCATCATCTGTGGACAAGGCGCGCCGGCGCGCCGGACGGCCGGCCTTTGCACTAGAGTGCGGCGATCTAGCGAGCGGAGAGAGTCATGGCGGGCAGCGTCAACAAAGTGATCCTGATCGGCAATCTCGGCCGCGATCCCGAGGTGCGCACCCTGCCCTCGGGCGATCGCGTCGTCTCCTTTTCGGTGGCGACGACCGAGTCCTGGCGCGACAAGAACACCGGCGAGCGCAAGGACCGCACCGAATGGCACAACATTTCCATATTCAATGAGAATCTCGGCAAGATCGCCGAGCAATATTGCCGCAAGGGCTCGAAAATCTATCTCGAAGGCCAGTTGCAGACCCGCGAATATACCGACAAGGACGGCAATCAGCGCAAGGCGACGGACGTGGTGCTGCAGCGGTTTCGCGGCGAGCTGACGCTGCTCGACAGCAAGGGCGGCGGACGCGGCGAAGGCGATTACGACAGCGGCGGCTATGGCCAGAGCGGCGGCTCGTTCGGCCGCTCCTCGCCGATGGAGCGCGCCCCCGGCGAGCGGCGCCCCGCTCCGGCCGGAAAGCTCTCCGACCAGCTCGACGACGATATTCCCTTCTGATTGCCGTTCTGATCGCCTTACGCGCGACCGCGCGACGCATAGTCAAGAACGATTTCCGCCGCCCTTGCGCTGGGCGATCGGCCTGCTTCGAGCAGGCGCGCGCGCACGCGCTTGAATGCGGCGATCTGCGCGTCGCGGGCGGCGCTCTCTCCGATCAGCGGCCGGAGCGCTCCGGCGAGGGCGCGCGGCGTCGCCTGATCCTGCAGGAATTCCGGCGCGACATTCTCGCCGATAACAAGATTTGGCAGCACGATCGAGTCGACATTGACGAGAAAGCGCAACAGCGATTCAGCGCGCGAGACCCGATAGGCGACCGCCATCGGAACCTCGGCGAGCGCCAGTTCCAGCGTCGCCGCGCCGGACGTGACGAGCGCGGCGCGCGCCCTGCGAAAGGCGGCGAATTTTTCCGCCTGGCCAATCAGACGCGGCGTCATCGGCCAGCCCTGCAATTCGCGGCGCAAAGCCTGTTCCATAGAAGGCGCGACCGGAATGACGACGTCGAAATCGGCGCGTTCGCGCAGGAGAAATTCAAGCGTCTTGCCGTAAATCGGCGTCATGCGCCGCACTTCGGCGAGGCGCGATCCCGGCAGCACGAGCAGCGATCGCGCGCCGTCGCGGTCGCGAGAATGCGGAGTCAATTCGTCGAGCCGCTCGACCAGCGGATGGCCGACATAGACGCATCGCGGTCCGCCAAGCCGCGCATGCGCCTGCGGCTCGAAGGGCAGCAGCGCCAGCACGCAATCGACATAGTGCCGCATCGCGCGCGCGCGACCCGGCCGCCACGCCCAAACGGTGGGACTGACGTAGTCGACGATCGGCAGTTCGGGCCTTGCGGCGCGGACGCGACGCGCGACGCGATGGGTGAAATCCGGCGCGTCGATAAGTACGAGACAATCGGGGGGCCGATCGACGATCGCGCGCGCGGTCTCATCGATGCGCCGTAAAATTCGCGGCAGACGCGCGATCACCGGAACGAGCCCCATCACCGCGATGTCTTCAAGCGGAAACAGCGAAGCCAGTCCTTGGTTCGTCATCGCTTCGCCGCCGACGCCGGCGAAAACGATGTCGGCGCGCGCGACGCGCAGGGCGCGCATCAGGGCCGCGCCGAGCTGATCGCCGGAGGCTTCGCCGGCTATAAGAAAGATTCGCGGCGCCGTCATGATTATTCAGCGCGCGGGGGGCGCGCACAGCGGGCGCGTCGACGGCGCGCGCAGGAATTCGACGATCGCCGCAACGTCTGCGTCGCCATCGCATGCCTGCGACAGAATTTCGATGCGCTCGCTCAGCACCCGCGCGTCGCTTCGGGCAAACAGCAGGCGATAGGCGCCTCGCAGCCGCTCGATGCGCTCGGCCGCGAAGCCGCGCCGCTTCAATCCGACAAGATTGAGCCCGAAAAGATGGGCGCGATTGCCGCAAGCGAGGGCGAAGGGAATGACGTCGCCTTCGACGCCTGACAACCCGCCGACAAAGGCCTGCGCGCCGATGCGCACATTCTGATGCACCGCCGTCGCGCCGCCGATCATCGCGCAATTCCCGATCTCGACATGGCCGCCGAGCAGAACCTGATTGGACAATATCACGTCGTCGCCGAGCCGGCAGTCATGAGCGACATGCGACGAAGCGAGACATAGGCAGCGCGCGCCGATGCGCGTGCCTTCCCCGGCGCCCGCATTGATCGTCACGCCTTCTCGAATGACGCAATCATCGCCGATCGTCAGCGCGCCCTCCGCCAGCGCGGCTTTGACGTCCTGCGACGGCAGGCCGATGGCGGCGAAGGGGTAGATCTTGGCGCGCGCGCCGATGCGCGTCCGGCCGCCGACGACGACGTGGGAACGGAGCCTCGCGCCGTCGCCGATCTCGACGAAGGCGCCGATATGGCAGAAAGGTCCGACGACGACGCCGGCGCCGAGCCGCGCGCCGTCTTCGACGACGCTGGAAGGATGGACCGACGCGGTCATTGTCGCATCCGGCGCGGCGATCCTAAGCGCCCATCATGATGCTGATCTGCGCCTCGCAGACCAGCACGCCGTCGACCGTCGCCCGTCCAGCATACCACCAGATGTTGCGCTTCTGCGCAGTCTTCGTCAGGTGGAATTCGACGCGGTCGCCGGGCGTGACCGGTTTGCGAAACTTGGCGTTGTCGATCGTGACGAAATAGACGAGACGCGAACGCTCCGCGCCGTTCGTCGCGCGGATGGCGATCACGCCGGCGGTCTGCGCCATCGCCTCGATAAGCAGAACGCCGGGCATGATCGGCCGCTCGGGAAAGTGCCCCTGAAACTGCGGTTCATTGACCGTGACGTTCTTCACGCCGACGCAGGATTCATCGCCGCGAATGTCGAAGATGCGATCGACCAGCAGAAACGGATAGCGATGCGGCAACTGACTCATGATCTGCAAAATGTCGGCGCTTTCGAGAGTCGCGCCGGCCGCGGCCTCGACCATGGTGTCCTCCTTTTGAAGCAGGGCCAACGCCGTGCTCGTTTTTGTCGGCGTGTCTTACGTCGGCTTGTCCTTGCGCGCGAGTCGGTCGACGAGCGCCGCGCCGCGCAGGAACCGCCGCAACGGGCGCGCCGGCGCGCCGCCGACCCTTTGTCCGGCCGGCACGTCGCGCATGACCCCGGATTTGGCCGCCACCGCGGCGCCTTCGCCGATCGTGAGGTGGCCAGCGACGGCCGACTGCCCGCCAAGCGCGACAAAATCGCCGATCTCGCATGAGCCGGCGATGCCCGACTGTGCGACGATGGCGCAAAACCGGCCGATCACCACGTTGTGGCCAATCTGTACGAGATTGTCGATCTTCGTCCCTTCGCCGATGATCGTATCGCGCGAGGCGCCCCGATCGATCGTCGCATTGGCGCCGATCTCGACATCGTCTTGCACGATCACGCGGCCGATTTGCGGAGTCTTCAGATAGCCCTGTCGGGTCGCTACGAAGCCGAAACCGTCCTGTCCGAGCCGCGCCCCCGGATGAATCACGACGCGGTCGCCGATCAGCGCATGCGTCAGGCTGACATGCGCGCCGATCGAACAGTCGCGCCCGACCCGCACTTGGGGGCCGATGACCGCTAGCGGGCCGATGATCGTTCCGGCGCCGATCTCGGCGCCGGGCCCGATCACCGCGCCGGGATCGACGATGACGCCGGGCTCCAACCGAGCCCCCGGATCCACGACCGCGCCCGGAGAGACGCCGCTTGACCGAAACAGCGACGCGGGCCGGAGCGCGTCGGGAAAAAGATGCGCGGTCGCAAGCGTCATGGCGCGCTGAGGATCGTCGACGACAAGCGCGGCGACGGATGTTGGAAGCTGGGCGAGGTCGCGCGCGCGCAGGAAACACGCGGTCGCGCGGCATTCCGAGAGCGCCTTGCGATAGCGTGGACTGTCGTAGAAGCAGAGATCGCCCGGCTTGCTCCAGTCGAGCGGCGCAACGCCGATGATGAGAGCGGACGCAAGCTCGCCGGAAGGCGAGCGGCCCGAACCGCCGCGGATTTCGGCGCCGGCGATCCGCGCGATCTCGTCCAAAGACGCGGGTCGCGCCAAGGGAAAAAAGTCTGCGGCGCTCACAGTGAAATGTCCGGAGCCGCGAGGCTCGTCAGAGCGTCAGACGTTCGCCGGGCGCGATTCGCCCGGCGACCTTCGCCGACCATCAGAAGTTGGTGCCGCCGCTGAAGCGGAAGTTCTGGGTGATGTCGCCTTGGACCCTTGAGGTCACGACCGCATAGTCAAAGCGAATCGGTCCCATCGGCGAATTCCACAGCACCGAGGCGCCAACCGACGAACGTATCGCGAAATTGTTCGAGACCGGCGTCAGGCAACTGCCTTGACCGAAGGCGGCCAACGCCGTGTAGGCGGCGACACATGTGCCAATCTGACCTGGCGCGAATATCGGTATGGTGGGCATATTGTTCGCGTAATTGGTCCTTCCACTGAAATTCCACAGCGAGCCCGCGTCGGCGAAGAGCGCCCCCCTCAATCCGAGATCCTTTGGCAGACCCCAGATCGGGAACTGAACCTCGAGCGAACCGCCCACATATTGGGAGCCGCCAAGCGAGTTACCGCGGTTGTTGCTGAGGCTCGTCAAGACATTCCAATCGCGCGGGCCAAGGCCGCCCGGCGCAAAGCCGCGCACCAGGCTCGGACCGAGATTGAAATTATCCTGAATGCGCGCCTTGTAGTTGCCGAAGGTCGACAGGTCGCCGCCTTGCAGGCGAGCGATGCCGACCACGTCGTCGAGGTAGGGAACCTCCTTGAAGTAACGGATGTCGCCGGTCGTGCGAAGGTAACGCGCGCCGCCGCCGAGACCGGCCGCGTCCTGATTGAGCGACGCCAGCCAGCCATTATGCGGATTCTTGAAATTGTCGATCGTGCTGTAGTTCAGCGAGTAGCCGACGAGCGACGTGACCAGCGTCCCCTCCGACCCTTTAATGCCCAGCGAGGCTTCGCCGTTCGACTGACAGTTGACCAGCAGGCTCGGAAAGTCCGGCTGCGGGTAGAACGGGCTGAAGCCCGGCGTGTAGCCGGGAACCGGCACCAGACAGTCGTTGTACGGGCGGTTCTTGTCGTTCGGGATCGAGATCGTCGTCTGATAGATCGAGTAGTGCGGCGAGAAGCTGAGTTCGTCGGTGATCGGTATGCCGAAGCGCACCGTGCCGCCGATCGAGGTCGAACTGTAGATGGAGTAGCTGTAGGCGTCCTGCCGGCGCGCAAAGACGTCGAAACCGGCCGCGATCCGCTGGTCCAGGAAATAGGGCTCGGTAAAGCTGAACGTCACGCCGCGGGCGATCTGGCCGGCCTGCACCGAAAGTCGAACCGCCTGGCCGCGGCCCATGAAGTTGCTTTCCGACACGGACACTTCGGCGATGAAGCCCTGGTTGGTCGAATAGCCGCCGGAGACGCCGAAGTTGCCGGTGGGCTGATCTTCAACGTCGACGTTCAGGATCACACGGTCGGGCGCCGAGCCCGGCTCATTGGTGACCTTCACCTTCTTGAAATAGCCCAGTCCGTTCAGACGGCGCTCGGCTCGATCGATCAGCACGCGGTTATAGGCGTCGCCTTCGCCGATATCGAATTCCCGGCGAATGACATAGTCGCGCGTGCGCGAATTGCCGTGGATGTTGATGCGTTCGATATAGACCCGCGGTCCTTCCTCGAGCAGGAACTGAATGGCGACCGTTTGATCCGCCGGATTGCGCTGGCCGCGGGGACGCGCCTGGGTGAAGGCATAGCCCTTCTTGGAGATTTCGCGCGTCAAGGCTTCGACGGTCTTCTCGACCGCGTCGCCGTTGTAGACGTCGCCGGGCTCAAGGCGCAGCAGATCGTTCAGCGCGGCCCCGTCCACGTCGGGCAGATGCGATTCGACGCTCACCGACGACACGCGATATTGCGGCCCTTCATTCACGGTAATGGTGATGATGTAGCCGCCGGCCGACGGATCGAATTGCACGTCGGAACTGATCACCCGGAAATCGGCGTAACCGTTCTTGAGATAGAAGCGACGAATGAGTTCGAGGTCCGCGGCGATTCGATCCGGATCGTAAACGTCGCTCGTCTTGAGGAACGACAGAAAGTTCATCTCCGTCGTTTCCATCATGCCGACGAGACGGCCCGTGGAATAGACTTCGTTGCCGATGAACCGGATTTCCTTAACGCCGGTCTTGTCGCCTTCGACAACGGTGAAAACCAGGTCGACACGTCCGTTCGGCAGATCGACCGTGCGGTAGCTCACCTTCGCCGCGGCGCGTCCCGACCGGCGATAGACTTCCGTCAAACGCACGACGTCGGTCTCGGCGAGTTGCGGGTTGAACGGCGTACGGGCGCGCGAGCGCACCTGCTCCTGCAGGGTGTCTGTCTTGACCTTGCTGTTGCCTTCGAATGCGACTCGATTGATGTCCGGCGCGGCGAATGCCGGAACGCTAAAGGCCAACATGGCTGCGGCGACGACCGCGAACAGGAACGAAGTTTTCCAAATGCCGCTGATTGAGCGCATGTAATGCAGGTCCTCGTCGCAACGTCGCCGCCTGAGCCGCGGCGCGATCTTCATGTTTAAAGCGCCGACGATCGACGCTCCGCCAGCGTTGAGCGATTCCTTCTACAGGGTTTACCCAACCCTGCAAACGCAGAATAAATATTGTTTTCGCAATTTGTCGAAGGCGTGACGTTAAAGCCACGATTCATGGTCAGCGCATGGTTAAGGCGTGACGCCGGATACGCGATCATGTCCAAATTGCGACTCAAATCGCACGCTTCCGCGGCGCTAAGACGCCGCATCGGCGCCGGCCGCTTTAGCGTCAGGAGCCGGAGCCGGCGAGCTTGTGGATAAGACGCGCGATGTCGTTGTAAGTGGAAAAAATCATCAGCGCCCCGACCATCGCCAGACCGACGCGAAAGGCGACTTCCTGCGCGCGCTCGTTCAGCGCGCGGCCGCGCGCCGCCTCGATCGCGAAGAACAGCAAGTGACCGCCGTCCAGCAGCGGCACCGGCATCAGATTGAGCAGACCTATCGACACCGAGAGAATCGCGATGAGGCTCAGCAGCGGCGCCATGCCGACCTTGGAGGCCGCCTGCGCCATCTGCCCCGAGACCTGGGCGATGCCGATTGGTCCCGATAGCTGATCGGCGCTCTCGCGGCCGGTGACCAGCCCGCCGATGTAACTGCCCGTGCGACGCACGACCGTCCAGGTTTCCTGCACGCCCATGGCCAGCGCGTCGGCCGGACCGTATTTCTCCCGGCGGATGTCGGCGGCGGCCTTCGAAGCCTGGATGCCGAGCATGCCGATGCGAACCTTGCCGATCGCGCTTTCGACTTCGCGCAGCGCCGGGACGGCGGGCAGCGTCAACTCCTGATCGCCGCGCTGTACGACGAAGACGAGTTTCTTGTCGGCCGACGCCGACACGATTTCCTGTAGCTTCGAAAATGAATCGATCGGCGCGCCGTCAACGCTGAGCACCAGATCGCCAGGAAGAAAGCCCGCAGCGGCCCCGGCGCCCCCGGCGGTGAGCGAACCGACGCGCGGCGCATAGATCGTGCGCCCGTAAACGCCGAAAAGGATGGCGAAAATCGCAATCGCCAGAACGAAATTGGCGAAAGGCCCGGCGAAGACGATGGCGGCGCGCTTCCACACCGGCTGCGCGGCGAAGGTCACTTTGCGTTCGGCCGCCGGCATCGCGCGCACGGCTTCTGGGTCCGGCGCGCTCGCGGCGTTGGCGTCGCCATGGAAGGTGACATAGCCGCCGAGCGGAATGCCCGCGATGCGCCAGCGCGTGCCGTGACGGTCCACGCGCGACCAGAGCTCGGGTCCGAAACCGATCGAGAAGGCGTCGACCTTCACGCCGCACCAGCGGCCGACGATAAAGTGCCCGAACTCATGCACGAACACGACCAGCGTCAGGACGAACACGAAGGGCAAAAGGTAGAAGGCGAAGGTGGTCAGGATGTTTAGCAAAGCGCTGTCTCGCCGGTCTCGCATGCGCCAAGCCCGACGGCGGCGCACGCCATGATCATTGCAACGTCAGCATGCCCGATGCGGCATGTCCGGCCAAGGCCGATCGCGATCTTTCTCTGACAATATGGTCCACGGCGAGGGCGTCCTCAACGCTTTCCGGCGCATTTGCGGTTCCGTCGCGCAGGGCGGCCTCGCAGGCCTCGGCCACATGGCGGGAAATCCCGTCGAAGGAAATGCGCCGGTCGAGGAAAGCCTCCACGGCGATTTCATTGGCGGCGTTGAGCACGGTCGGCAGGCCGCCGCCGGCGCGCAAGGCGTCGAGCGCCAGTCCCAGCGCCGGAAAGCGTTCGAAATCAGGCGCTTCAAAGGTCAGAGTGGCGATTTTCGCCAGATCGAGACGCGGCGTCGGCGTCGCCAATCTGTCGGGGTAGCCGAGACAATGGGCGATCGGCGTGCGCATGTCCGGCGCGGCCATCCCCGCCGTCACCGAGCCGTCGGAAAAGGCGACGAGGCCATGCACGATCGACTGCGGATGAACGACGACGTCGAGCTTTTCGGCCGGCACGCCGAAGAGATGATGGGCTTCGATCAGTTCGAGCCCCTTGTTCATCATGCCCGCCGAATCGACGGTGATTTTCGGACCCATCGCCCAGTTCGGGTGATTGAGCGCCTCTTCGACGCGCGCCTCGGCGATTCGCTCCTTGCTCCAGGTGCGGAACGGGCCGCCCGAGGCGGTGATGATCATGCGCTCGATTCGGGACGGGTCCTCGCCGCCGAGCGCCTGGAAAATGGCGTTGTGCTCGCTGTCCATGGGCAGCAGCCGCACCCCAGCCTCGGCGGCGGCGCGCATGAAGGGAACGCCGGCGCAGACCAGACATTCCTTGTTGGCGAGCGCCACGTCGCGGCCCGCGGCGAGCGCGGCGTAGGTCGGCTCCACGCCGGCCGCGCCGACGATCGCGGAGACGACCAGATCGGCGTCGCGCAGCGCGGCCTCGATGACCGCCTCGCGTCCCGCGGCCGCCTGAATATTCGTCCCGGCGAGCGCCGCCTTGAGCGCGTCATAGGCGGTCTCGTCGCGAATCGCGGCGAATTCGGCCCCGACGGCGCGGGCGACGCGCGCGAGCGCCTCGACGTCCCGTCCGCCCGCCACCGCCGATACCGAAAACCTTTCCGGATCGCGCTCGAGCAGATCGACCGTCGAACGGCCGATCGAACCGGTCGCGCCGAGGAGGACGATGCGACGCGGCGCATGCGTCCGCCATTGCGACGAATCGCGCCTCTCAGTCTGTCCATTTCCTGACGCCATCCGCTCCGCCTTACCAGAAGAAGAGACCCGCGGCCACCGACGGCCCGCCGCGCAGCAAGCCCACCGTCGCGGCGAAAACGCTGGCGAAGATGAAGCCGTCGAGCCGATCCATGATTCCGCCATGGCCCGGAATGAGCCGGCTTGAGTCCTTCACGCCGAAGCGGCGCTTGACCGAGGATTCGAAAAGATCGCCGACCTGGGAAAAGGCGGCGGCGGCAAGGCCCAGCATGAAGACTGGCCAGGACGCAAGTTGCGGACCACCCCCGAAATAGGCGGCGCAAAGGCCAAGCATGGCGCCGCAGACGACGCCGGTAATCGTGCCGGACCAGGTCTTTCCCGCCGATATTCGCGGCCAGAGCTTTGGTCCGCCGATCAGCCTGCCGCCGAAATAGGCAAAAATATCGGTGCCCCAGACGGTGGCGAACAGGAAGGCGACGGCAAGCGCGCCGACCTCGGGCGATTCGCGCAACAGGCAAACGGCGAAGGCGGGCGCGCCAGCATAGACGATGCCGGTCGCCGCCCAGAGGCGGCGGTCGGCGCCCGCGAAGCCTGCGCCCGCCAGGGCAAGGAACGCAATCGCCAGAGCCGCGGCGCCCGGCATGGCCACGCGCCCAAAGGCCGCGGCGGCCGCGACCGCCGCGCCGCCGACCGCGATTCGAGCCGCGCGGCCCTCGCCGCCGATCAGATTTTGCCACTCCCAGCTGACAGCGAAAGCGGCGGCGAGCCAGAACAGCGCGAAGGCGTCGCCGCCGACATAGAGCGTTCCAAGCGCCGCGACGACCATCGCCACGGCGGACGCGACGCGCGGGCCGAGATCAGCAAAGCCGCCGGCGGACGCGTTCAGCGCCGGCGCCCTGGCCTGGCTTATGGTTCGCTCCCGGCGATCCCCCGTCATGAAGCGGTCTTGGCGCTGCGCGCCGCGGCTTCAAGCCCGCCAAATCGGCGATCCCGATGGGCGTATTCGGCGATCGCGGCGGCAAGCGCCGCTTCGTCGAAATCGGGCCAGAGAATCGGCAGGAAGACGAATTCGCTGTAAGCCGCCTGCCACAGCAGGAAGTTCGACAGCCGCTGTTCGCCCGAGGTGCGGATGATCAGGTCCGGATCGGGAATGTCCGCGGTGTCGAGCCGCTGCGCGATCGCTTCGGCGTCGATCTCCTCCGGCGCGAGCCGTCCTTGCGCCACCATTTCGGCGAGCGCGCGCGCCGCCGCCGCAATTTCCTGCCGCGAGCCATAGTTGAAAGCGACGACCAGCGTGAGCCCGGTGTTCGCCTGCGTCACCTGCTCGGCCTCGCGGAGCAGATCGGAAATGTCGGGCGCGAGGTCGGCGCGCGCGCCGATGACGCGCACGCGCACATTGCTGGCGTGCAATTCGGCAAGATCATTGCGGATGAAACGATGCAGAAGCGAGAGCAGGCTTTCCACCTCCTCGCGCGGACGCGACCAGTTTTCCGCCGAGAAGGAATAGACCGTCAGATAACGGATATCGAGCTTGATCGCCGCCCGCACCGCGCGGCGCAACGCCTCGACGCCGCGCCGGTGGCCTTCGAATCGCGGCAGCCCCCGCTGCGCCGCCCAGCGGCCGTTGCCGTCCATGATCAGCGCGACATGGCGGGGCGCCGCGCAGGCGCGCTGCGCGTTCGTTTCCGCCTCCAGAATGTCGCTCTCCGTCATACTCGGTTCCAAATGGCCATCAAGCCTGCGCCATACAACGCCGCAGAGCCCTAGACCTGCATGATTTCCTTTTCCTTGGCGGCGAGCGCGGCGTCGATCTCCTTCACCGTCTCATCCGTGGCCTTCTGCACCTCTTGCTCGTGCCGCTTCTCGTCATCCTCGGGGATCGCGTGATCCTTCAGCAACTTCTTCAAGATGTCGAGCCCGTCGCGGCGCACGTGGCGCACGGCGACCCGCGCATCCTCGGCGTATTTATGCGCCACTTTGACGAGCTCCTTGCGGCGCTGCTCATTGAGTTCAGGCATGCGGATGCGCAGAATCTGCCCTTCAACCGTGGGCTGAAGACCGAGATTCGCCTCGCGAATCGCCTTGTCGACGGCAATCACCAGGGCCTTGTCCCAAACCTGCACCGAAAGGAGACGCGGCTCGGGCACGCTCACCGTGGCCACCTGATTGAGCGGCGACACCTGGCCGTATGCGTCGACATGAACCGGATCGAGCAGGCTCGCCGACGCGCGTCCGGTGCGCAGCCCGCCGAATTCGTGCTTGAGCGTCTCGAGCGCGCCCTGCATGCGGCGCTTCAATTCCGCGAGGTCAAAAGTTTCCGCCATTTGCTTAACCTGTCTTGATAATCGCCGCCGTCGTCACCGCGACTCGGCCACTTATGCTTTCGAATTTGGCGTGGCGAAAGCCGCGCACGCCGCCGGCTTCGCCAGTTGGGCGCTGCGGCGCCGGGATTTATGGCACGATTTCCGCTCGCGTGCGAAACTGTCTTACGGCGCGACCAGCGTCGCGCGGCCTCTGCCCGACAGCGCCGCATCGATGGCGCCCGCCTCGGCGATCGAAAAGACCAGAATCGGAATCCTGTTCTCGCGGGCGAGCGCGAAGGCCGCGGTGTCCATCACCGCCAGATTTTTGCCGATCGCCTCGTCATGGCTCAAGCGCTCGTAGCGCTGTGCGGTCGGATCGCGCTTCGGGTCGGCGGTATAGACCCCGTCGACCTGGGTGGCCTTGAGCACCGCGTCGGCGGAAAGTTCGGCCGCGCGCAGCACCGCGCCGGTGTCTGTGGTGAAGAACGGATTGCCGGTGCCCCCGGCCGCGATCACGACGCGCCCCTTGGCGAGATGATGCAGCGCGGCGCGGCGCGAGAAGGATTCGCAGACCGACGGCATCGGCACGGCGGAGAGGCAGCGGGCCTGGCGCCCCTGCCCTTCGACCGCCTGTTCGAGCGCCAACCCGTTCATCACGGTGGCCAGCATGCCGATCGAATCGGCGCGGGCGCGCTCGATGCCGGTGTCGGCCCCCTTGATGCCGCGAAAGAAATTGCCGCCGCCGACGACGACGGCGATCTCATGCCCCGCCGCCGCGGCGGCTGCGAGATCGGCGGCGATGCGAGCGAGCGTAACGGCGTCGAGCCCATGCGGCGCCGCGCCCTGCAGCGCCTCGCCCGACAGCTTGACGATCACGCGCTTCCATTTCCGCGTCGACGTTGGGTCGGACATGAGGCGAATCTCGCATAGCTAGCGGGGCGCGTTCTTCATACGGACGCGGCGGGGCGTGGGCAAGTGAGGCAGTCGCGACGCACAGGCGCCAGGATCCTCCCAACACTTGCCGAGGCCTGATCGCAGCCTGCCGATATGTTGCGGAGCGCACGACGACTTCTTAAACGTCGAAGCGTAGGAATTCGCTCGCACGAACACCAACGAAACCGCTGTCAGGTTAGCCTTTTGTGACGACCGTCGGAATCCTTCTAAGGCAATGACCATATCGTGCGATTTCGGCGGCTTGAGTCTTTGTAAGACTGCAAATTGCAGACCCGACGAAATCCCATTGTGAGGTATCTAGAGGAACCGCATCGCTCGGTATGAGCAGGGTTTCTGACGAATATTTACGAGACAAAAACTCAATCTTTCGGCTATAGACGCAGATGTTCATGTCGACTTTTCCAGCGGTTGGGACATGCCGTCATCACGACGGGATGGGCAAATATCGACCTGATTCGTTCGCCTTTCAACCGCTTTTCTGACGAATACGAACGCGTCTCTATTCATACGCGAGACCTATGGCACCAATTCGCGAACTTCGGCGCCGACGCGGCGCTCGGCTGCAAGGCCGTCCAGAGGGCGCCGGGCGCGACAGCGTGGTTGAACAGAATGTCGAGCCCGCCGAGATCGCGCGCCGCATCATCGATGAGTCTTCGGCGCGGCGATGCGAGGGGCGTGACGGCGCGGACTTTCAGCCGTCATGGCCGGGCTTGTCCCGGCCATCCACGTGGCGACATTGCGCAATGATCGCGAGACGCGCGTGAGGGCGCCGCGTGGATGCCCGCGACAAGCGCGGGCATGACGCGGAAAGATTTTGCAAAAACAAAAAAAGCTGGGGTCGACGCCCCGGCCTCTTGTTCTGACCTTATACCCCAAGCGGGGAGAAGGAATGACTCACCCCTTCGCGGCCGCCGCCACCTCCGCCGCGAAATCATTCGTCGCCTTCTCGATGCCCTCGCCCAGCGCGTAGCGCTCGAAGCCCTTGATGACGATCGGCGCGCCGGCCTTGCCCTCTAGCTCCTTGACCGCCTGGGCGACGGTCTTGCCGCCGTGATCGGGATGGTTCGAGACCTGATCGAGCATGCAGACCTCCTTGGCGTAGGTCTTGATGCCCGACTCGACGATTTTCTGCAGCACGTTTTCCGGCTTGCCGGCGTTCTTCTCCATAAGAAGCTTTTTCTCGCGCTCGACCGTCGCCGGGTCGAGGCCGGAGGCGTCGAGCGCCAGCGGATTGGCCGAGGCGACATGCATGGCGAGCTGGCGCGCCAGCGTCGCCAGCACTTCCTTGTCGCCTTTAGATTCGAGCGCGACGATCACCGCGATCTTGCCCTGGCCGTCGACGACCTGGGCATGGACATAGCGGCCGACGACGCCCTCGCCGACGCTTAAGGACGCGGCGCGGCGCAGCGTCAGGTTCTCGCCGATGGCGGCGATGGCGTTGGTGACCGCTTCGCTCACCGTGCCGCCGCCGGGATAGGCCGCCGCGCCGAGCGCCTCGACCTCGGTCTTGCCGCTGCTCAGCGCGACTTCGGCGATGTTCTTGACCAGCGTCTGGAAGTCGGCGTTGCGGGCGACGAAGTCGGTCTCCGAATTCACCTCGACGACGACGCCGGTCTTGTCGCCGGTCAGCGCCGCGACGAGCCCTTCGGCGGCGACGCGGTCGGCCTTTTTCGCGGCCTTCGACAGGCCCTTCTTGCGCAGCCAGTCGACCGCCGCTTCGAATTCGCCGTCGGTCTGGGTGAGCGCCGCCTTGCAGTCCATCATGCCGGCGCCGGTGCTCTCGCGCAGTTCCTTGACAAGGGCGGCGGTGATCGTAGCCATGGTCGAAATTCCTTCCAAAGGGGTCATGCGACGGCGCCGGCCCATTGGACCGGCGCGCGCGTCTTAAGCATTCGGACGTGACGAA
This sequence comes from Alphaproteobacteria bacterium, assembly GCA_016869555.1. Taxonomy (GTDB): domain Bacteria; phylum Pseudomonadota; class Alphaproteobacteria; order Rhizobiales; family Beijerinckiaceae; genus Methylocystis. The sequence goes on from VGDY01000021.1 coordinate 29,230, forward strand.
CGGATCAGGCGGCGAGCAGCGCCTTCGCCTGATCGACCCAGCCGTCGCGCGCGATGCGGCCGTTCAGCTTCAATTCGGCGTCGAGCTTTTCGACATCGGCCGCGGTCATCGCGGCAAGCTGCCAATAGTGATAGACGCCGGCGTCGTTCAGTTTCTTGACAAGCTGCGGGCCGACGCCATGCAGCTTGGCGAGATCGTCCGGCGCGCCGCGCGGCGCGGAGAGAAGTTCGAAAGCCTCGGCGGGAGTCTCCGCATCCGCGCCGGCGGCGTCGACGGCGATCTCCTCGGCCGTGCGCAAATCTTCGCGGATCACCGGGCCCGGCTCGAGCGCCGGTTCGACCGCGGGAGCCTCCTCGGCGCCAAGGTCGACTCCCATCGCGCCGTGGCTGCGCGAAATGCCGTCGATCGCGGCGCGCGCGACGAGATCGCAATAGAGCGCGATGGCGCGGCCGGCGTCGTCATTGCCCGGAATCGGATGGGTGACGCCGTCCGGGTCGCAATTGGTGTCGAGCACCGCGACGACAGGAATCTTGAGGCGGTTCGCCTCCTTGATGGCGAGCTGCTCCTTATTCGTGTCGACCACGAAAATCAGGTCGGGCGTGCCGCCCATATCCTTGATGCCGCCGAGCGCCTTTTCGAGCTTGTCGCGCTCGCGGGTCAGCAGCAGCCGTTCCTTCTTGGTGATGCCCGACGCGCCGGCGGAAAGCTGCTCGTCGAGTTTGCGCAACCGGTTGATCGAACCTGAAATCGTCTTCCAATTGGTGAGCGTCCCGCCGAGCCAGCGGGAGTTGATGTAATATTGCGCGCTACGCATGGCGGCCTCGGCGATCTGCTCCTGCGCCTGGCGCTTGGTGCCGACGAACAGCACCCGTCCGCCCTTGGCGACGGTGTCCGAAACCGTCTTCAGCGCCTGATGCAGCAGCGGCACCGTCTGGGCGAGATCGATGATGTGGATGTTGTTGCGGGCGCCGAAAATAAACGGCGCCATCTTCGGGTTCCAGCGGTGCGACTGATGGCCGAAGTGGGCGCCAGCCTCGAGCAGGCCGCGCATGGTGAAATCGGGAAGAGCCATGTATCGTTTCTCCGGTTGAGCCTCGGCGAAAGATGGATGAGGCCGGAAGCCGGCCACCGGAGCGACGTCTTGAGGCAGACGCCGCGTAACCCTCGCCTGTGGAATGGCGCGCTTATAAGCGATGCGCCCACGCCAGGCAAGCGCCGCGACCGGGCTGAGCCGCCCTCGTCAGCCCTGCCCGCGCAGAGGCGCCGGCCGCGGAATCTCGCACCGGCGAGAACGGCCGGCATGCTCTCACCGGGACGTTGCGACAACCAGTCTTCGGGTCGCTTGCCCGCGGGCCCATCCACCCGGCGCGTCGGCGCGGCAAGCTTGCCAGAACGCATAAGTCAAAGCTATTGATCTCGACACATCAACTCATCTAGCGAATGCCTGAAAAAGCAGGAGCACCGCATGAGAACCTCGCCCAAACTGGCCGTCCCATTATACATCGTGACGCTTATCAGCGCATACGGCGGCGGATCTTCGTCAAATGCGATCGAATATCAGAGTTTTTTGCCTCCAGCGTTCTCCACTCAAAACAATCTTTTTTCCGCGGGGACAGTTCGAGGCTGGCCCGCTTACCTGGCGATGGGCGCAATCGGCGGCCCGAATGTTACGCCGCCAACTGCGACGTCTCGCGGTGGCGATGATGACTTTGGCGGCAGGCCGGTCGACGTGGTCTTCAAATATGAAGGGGTAAACGGCAACGGAGACCCGGGGATCATCGATCCCCCCACTATTGAATTAAGAATGACAAACGACTTAACCACACTCAGCGCAATTAACAAGCATCCAATGCGCGTCGCAATCGTGGAATATACCGCTCAAATGAGTGGGGGGGCGGCTTTTACCGATTTCACGAATGTTTCAACGCCAGACCCAGCGAGTAGCGGCGGCACCTATCTTATGGCGCGGCATTTTATTACCCTTGCAGGAGGCGTAATCGCGTTAAATGACAAGCCTGTTACTTACAATGGAGCAAAATATTATGGTTCTTTGATCATGAACCCTGATTTGATGGGACAGATTCAGCAAGTCGACGCGATCGGCAACGCCAACCATGCGCTTCCGGCAAATTCGGTTAATATAGCCGTTGATCAAGCGTTATGTTTTCTGACACAAACTCGTTCATATCACAACGTATATGAACCAAACACCTCTGGCGGGAAATGTCCCAGCCAGGGTGGACCGAAGTATTGTAACAAAACCTACGCCGGAACCCCCGTTAAAATATTAGAGACCATGTTCGCTGACGGGTACCCGGCATATAGTTTTTATAGTCCAACAGATGCATATTGGAATGTGGCGACCAACAACTTGATCGGCGGAACAGGCAATACTTATAGTCAAGTCGGGACCTGGTTTAATAGCTGCATCGCTAGCCCGACCTATAATAAGAGCGTTTATATTAGGCCGAATTTCCCCGCTGGTTTTGAAGGCTGGGTCCAAGCCAATATTTGGCTCATTCGCACATTCTCGCCGATTGGAAATGTCACATTCGGCTGGCAAGAGAATATGTGGTCAGTCAGCGGCGGCGGTGGCGGTTGGTGGCCGCACAAGGACCTGACGGATTCCGAGATCGCGACCAAATATTCAGCGCCGGTGTCGAACTGGCTGAAAACAAATGCGCCAAGTTCCATAACCGCCGGCGCTCTTGGACGTAATTATGTTCCAGACTTTTTTGTTTTTGACCGCTATGAAACGGACGACAGCGCCGCGCCTGATCAGGCAACGCTCTATAATGCGCGGTCATGGGACAACTACCTGTCGGCTGTTGGGCAAGTCAGCAAAAACTTCAATAACATCCCTGTGATGATTTGGCAGATTCCTGGTTCCCATATTCCCTATGTCGGCGAAGCAGAGCCGGAAACGTCCACGCCTGGAAACTATGTGTTTAGCACGGCGGTAATTGCTCACCCCTGGTTTGGAGCGAGCTGAATGGCGCCGGAAATTTGACATGGGACTCCGCGGCTGATTCAAGCTTTGGATGACTCGCGAAGCACTTGATTCGCTTGACAAGGAAACGCTTATC
>VGDY01000022.1 GCA_016869555.1 Alphaproteobacteria bacterium
CGTCGCAACTCTTCCGCTACCGCTGGTTCCGTCTCAAGCCGCTTGATCGGCCGCGCCATCGCAGCCCTCCATCATGCAAATCAATTGCAAACCAATAATAGTCGATATTTAAGAGACAGGACACTAGATCGGGGAGAATACGATGTTTCGACCGGCGTTTTTTTCATTCCTGATTGTGATCGCTCTTTTCAGCTTCGCTCAGGCGCAGGCCGTCGGCACGCGCTGCGCCAAGGTCGGCGACGACGACAAGGCGAAGCCCATTCCCGCCGCGCTCGTTCCGCAAGCCCGCCAACTCTTCGGTTTTTCGAAAGAGACGCCGAACGCCGTTATTCGCAACGGCACGAGCTATCGCTGCATGGGCGGCAAGGCGTGGCTGTGCAATGTCGGCGCGAATCTCGTCTGCGGCAAGGCGAACGCCTCACAAAGCCTGCCGGGCGCCACGGCCTTCTGCAAAGACAATCCCGGCTCGGACATGATCCCGATGGCGGCCACGGGTCACGACACGATCTACGAATGGAAATGCGTCGGGCCGACTGCGCAGATCGTTCGCCAGATCACCAAGGTCGACCCGCGCGGCTTCATCGCCGACAATTGGAAGCCTCTGAATTAGGTGTGAGCATTTTCCGCCGAAGTGGATGCCGGTTCGGCGTAGAAAATGCGTCAATTCAAGAAACTAGATCGCATTCATGAATCGAAGAGTCGTGAATGCGATCTAGCGCTGCATTTCCAGTTCGTCGTAGTCGGAGCTGCGCGCCTCTTCGATCGCGAGCGCGATAATCAAGCTGAACAGGGCGGCGGCGAGACACCACACGGAATACCAGGCCGGCCGATTGAATGCGAGCGCCAGGAAGAAAGTGGTCAACACCGCAACCCCGAAAACATTGATCGCTCTGCGCTCGCTGAGGATGAGCGGCGTCACGGTCAGCAGGAGATAGAGAAAATCGGTCACGAGCGGCGGACGCTCGAACAATGGGTCATACGCCAGGGAATGCCGATACACCGACAAGTCGATGCCGTCGGCGCCGACAAGCTTGGCGATAAGAAAAGCGGCCAGCACGAAGCCGACGCCGCCCATGGTCAGCCAAATTCGCTTTCGTTCCGGATCGGATTCCGCATAAGCGGCGGCCAAAGGCGTCAACACCGGCCACATCGTAAAGGCGATCAGCGTATAGAGATAGCGGAAAGGCTGGCCGGCGACCGGATCGCTGCGGGTGAACCATACCGCCGCCTCGACGAATTGATGCGCCGAAAACACCACCGGAAACAGGGCGAACAGCAACATGCGCCGGTCGTGGCGCAGCGCTTTCGCGACCATGCCGTAGCCGGCCAGTCCCAGCCCAAACCCAGCGGTAATGCTTGCCTCAAGCGAATAGCACATGACGTCCAAGGGCGAGTGACGCGGATGCTGTCAAGCATTCTAACGCCAATTTTGGCGGCGTCGATACCTGAGCAGTTTGTTCCCTCAGTTCCGCGCTTTTCGGCTTCGGAACATGTGACCAGTAACCGCGTTCTATGACGTGAGTTAAATCGCGGAGGTCAAAATGGGCAACCTTCTGTATTGGGCCGTCGTCTTTCTTGTGGTCGCGCTGATCGCCGCCTTCCTTGGCTTCGGCGGCGTCGCCGGCGTCGCGGTTGAGGGCGCGCGCATATTGTTCTGGATCGCGCTGGTCCTGCTGCTGGTCTCGGTCGTCCTCGGCCTCGTCCGGCGCGCCTGAGCGGACAGCCGGACGCCGACCCAGATTTGTGAGCCGACCGCTCTTTGCGAGCGGCCGGCCGCCCTGATTCACGGAATGTCGTCGAGCGAGCGCAACCAGGCGTCGGCGCTAGAATCCGACGGCGCGCGCCAATCGCCCCGCGGCGACAGCGATCCTCCCGAACTGACTTTCGGTCCGTTCGGCAACGCCGACCTCTTGAACTGGCTGGCCTCGAAAAAACGCTTCACGAATACGCCGAGCCAATGCTTGATGGTCGACAGTTCATAGGCGACCTTATCCTTTTCGGCGATGCCGCTCGGCCATGAACCGGCGGCCGCATGCCGCCAGGCGCGCCAAGCGAGAAAGGCGATCTTCGCCGGCGTGAATCCGTAGCGCGTCGCGTAGTAAAGATTGAAGTCCTGCAGGGCGTAGGGCCCAACCGTCTCCTCCGTGCGCTGCGTCGTTTCGCCGGGCACAAGCTCGGGCGAAATTTCCGTCGCGAGAACATCCTCGAGCACGGCCGCCGTTTCCGCGCCGAAGCGCGCGTCGCGGGCGCACCAGCGGATGAGATGCTGGATGAGCGTCTTGGGGACCGAGGCGTTGACGTTGTAATGCGACATTTGATCGCCGACGCCATAGGTGCACCAGCCGAGCGCGAGTTCCGACAGATCGCCGGTGCCGACGACAATCGCGCCATGGCGGTTGGCGAGACGAAACAAAAGCGACGTGCGCGCCCCCGCCTGCACATTCTCGTAAGTCGCGTCGTAAACCGCTTCGCCGCGCGCGGCGGGGTGTTCGATATCGATAAGCATCTGCTTGCAGGCGGCGGTCACGTCGATTTCCTGCGCGGTGACGCCGAGCGCCCGCATCAGCCGCCAGCCGTTGGCCCTGGTGCGTTCGCTCGTGGCGAAGGCCGGCAGCGTGAAGCCCAGCACATTCTCGCGCGGGAGGCCGAGCGCATCCATCGCCGTCGCCGCCACCAGCAGCGCCTGCGTCGAATCCAATCCGCCGGAGACGCCGATCACGACCTTGTTGATCTTCGCGGCGCGCAGGCGCTGTTCCAGCCCATGCGACTGTATGTTGAACGCCTCGAAGCAGAGTTCGGCCAGTCGCGCTTCGTCGGACGGAACGAAGGGAAAGCGCCCCACTTCGCGCAGAAACCCAAGATCGCGATCGCAGGTCGGGGCGAGTTCAAACGGAATGCGGCGATAGTGCGTGGCGCCCTGCTCCACGTCGGCGCAGGCGCCGAACGTGCCCTGCCGCATCCGCTCGGCGAGAAGGCGCCCGATGTCGATGTCGGCGAGCGTCAGTTGCGGCTCATCGGAAAATCGCGGCGCCTTGGCGACAACGTCGCCCTTCTCGCAGATCAGCGCTTCGCCGTCCCAGGCGAGATCGGTCGTCGACTCGCCCTGCCCCGCCGCCGAATAGAGATAGGCCGCAAGGCAGCGCGCCGAATGCGCCGCGCAGAGAGTCTCGCGATAGTCCGACTTGCCGACGATCGCATTCGACGCCGAGAGATTGAGCAGCACGGTCGCGCCCGCCAGCGCCGCACGCGCCGAAGGGGGAATGGGAACCCATACGTCCTCGCAAATCTCGGTGTGGATCACGAGTCCGGGAAAATCCGTCGCTTCAAGAAGCGTATCGGAGCCGAACGGCGCGGTTTGTCCGGCGATCTCGATCTCTTCGCCCGCGATGAAGGCGCCCGAAGCGAAGTGCCGCTGTTCGTAAAATTCGCGATAATTCGGCAGATAGACCTTCGGCGTCACGGCGAGGACTCGGCCGCGCAGGATCGCGACGCCGCAATTATAAAGGCGGCCGCGATGACGCAGCGGCGCGCCGACGACGATCAGCGGATGTATGCCGCAAGACGCCTCGACGAGTTCGGCAAGCGCCGCCTCGACGGCGTCGAGCAGCGCCTCCTGATGCAGGAGATCGTCGATCGCATAGGAGGACAGTCCCAATTCGGGGAACAGCGCGAGCGAGGCGCCATGGGTATCGGCTTCCCGCGCCAATTCGATCGTCCGCGCCACATTGAAAGCCGGATCGGCGACTCGCACGTTCGGCGTCGCGACGGCGACACGAACAAAGCCATGTGTGTGGAGGCAGTAGAAGGGGTGGGTCATGTCGTCCGCCTGCGCCGCCGAAGTTGCGACCGGAGCGCTCGTCGGCCGCAATAATGCAGGACGCCCCGCGGAAAGTCACATGGCGCGAGCCGGCCCGCCAGTCGTCTTAAGGCGCAGGTCGTCAAGCCTTACGCCGAAACCGTTCATCGGCAGTGCTCGCGTAACCAAGCCTCAAGCTTCTCGAAACGAAAGGCGTCGCTTCCATAAAGGGCGGAGACGAAGGTCCATGCTTCGTCAGCCGTCGCCGTAAGCGAAACGCCGTTGATCGCGAGAAAAGCGAACATGGCGGCAAAGGCGACACGCTTGTTGCCGTCTATGAACGCATGGTTCTGTGAAAGACTTTCCCATAGCGCGACCGCTTGCGCGATCTCGTCGGCGTAATAGCCGGTTTGCGGTCGAAAAAGCGCCGCTTCGAGTTGACCGAGATCGCGCAGCCCCGCCGCGCCGCCATATCGTTCGATGAGATCATCATGAATGGCTAGTATCTCGGCTACCGTCAGATAGTCGGTTCGCCTGCCGCTCACTTGGCGAGCTTCTCATAAACATCGCCATAGCGCGTCAGGCTGGACCGATAGGCATCCATGACATGACGGCGCGGCTTCGCCCTGCTGCGTTCCTCAACGTGGGCGCGCAAAGCCTCTTCAATGACGGACTGAAGCTGCCGCCCCTCATGCTTTGCGATCTTGCGGATCTCGGCGAGCAGATCCCTGTCGACCTGAGTGGCGAATTTTTCGCGCATGGCGGCCATCATCTTCCTGCTGACTGAAATATCTATCTTGTTTCATCAAGAAGCGTCAAGATGCGCCGGTGGATCGTCTGGAATCCAGCAAACGGAAAGCGAAAGCTTGCGCTCAGTCGCGCTCATATTGAGGCAAGCGCCATTCCTCGCTCCGAGCGGACTGGCTCCACTCGTTCCAGGACGCAAGCGATCTGATTGCGTGCATATAGTGCCGCGCTTCATCCGACACGGGGACCATGTAGCTTTCGAACCGCTGGACGACGGGCGCGAACATGGCGTCAACGGCGCCAAATTGCCCGAAAAGAAATGGCCCGCCGTAACGCGCCAGCGCGTCTCGCCACGCCGCGCCGATGCGGTCGGCGTCGGCGCGGGCCGCCTCCGTCAATGAGGCCGGCTGCGGCGATCGGCCCAAATTCATGGGGCATTCGCTGCGCAGCGCCATGAAGCCCGAGTGCATCTCGCAGGCAAGCGCCCGCGCATGAGCGCGAGCTTCTCTTTGTTGAGGCCAGATGCGAAGATTGGGAAATAGGTCGGCGAGATATTCGACAATCGCCAGCGAATCCCAGACATTCGTGTCGCCGTCGCGCAGGATCGGCGCCTTGCCCGCGCGAGAATGCGCGAGAAGCGCGCTTTTAGATTCCTCTCGATAGAGGGGGATGACGACCTCCTCGAAAGGAAGACGAAACTCCTTCATCAAAATCCATGGCCGCATCGACCAGGAGGAATAGCGCTTGTTGCCGATGACGAGTTTGAGCACCGACTGCTCCTCGATCTACCTAGAAAGAAAAGGGCGGGGTCTCCCCCGCCCGTTGCGTATTCGTCGCTGACGCCTTTCAGCCTCAATGCGCCAGGATCGCCAGCATCAACAGCGCGACGATATTGGTGATCTTGATCGCCGGATTCACGGCGGGGCCGGCGGTGTCCTTATAGGGGTCGCCGACCGTGTCGCCGGTCACCGCCGCCTTATGGGCGTCGGAGCCCTTCTCGTGCTTGACGCCGGCCTCGTCGACGAAGCCGTCCTCGAAGGATTTCTTGGCGTTGTCCCAGGCGCCGCCGCCCGAGGTCATCGAAATCGCGACGAACAGCCCGTTGACGATGACGCCGAGGAGCAGCGCGCCGAGCGCGGCGAAGGCGTTGGCCTTGCCGCCGAGAATCCAGGCGACGACGAAGGCGACGATCGGCGCCAGCACCGGCAGGAGCGAGGGCACGATCATTTCCTTGATCGCCGCCTGCGTCAGCATATCGACGGCGCGGCCGTAATCCGGCCGGTCCGTGCCCGCCATGATGCCGGGCTTTTCCTTGAACTGGCGGCGCACCTCGACGACCACCGAGCCGGCGGCGCGGCCCACCGCGGTCATGGCGATACCGCCGAAGAGATACGGAATGAGGCCGCCGAACAGGAGTCCCGCCACGACGTAAGGGTTCGACAGATCGAAATCGACCTTGTCGATACCCTTGAAGAAGGGCACGCCCGCTTCGATGAAGTGCTTCAGATCATTGGTGTAGGCGGCGAAGAGCACCAGCGCGCCGAGGCCGGCCGAGCCGATCGCGTAGCCCTTGGTGACGGCCTTCGTGGTGTTGCCCACGGCGTCGAGCGCGTCGGTGTTGCGACGCACTTCTTTCGGCAGGCCCGCCATTTCGGCGATGCCGCCGGCGTTGTCGGTGACCGGGCCGAAGGCGTCGAGGGCCACGACCATGCCGGCGAGGCCGAGCATCGTCGTCACCGCGATCGCCGTGCCATAGAGCCCGCCAAGCTCATAGGTGAGGATGATGCCGAGAACGATGACGAGCGCCGGCGCGGCGGTGGATTCAAGCGACACGGCGAGGCCCTGGATGACATTGGTGCCGTGGCCAGTCACCGACGCCTGAGCGATCGACACCACCGGACGCTTGCCGGTGCCGGTGTAATATTCGGTGATGTAGACGATGGCGCCGGTGACGATCAGGCCCAGAATGCCCGAGAGGAACAGGCCATAGCCGTGAATGGCTTCGCCGTTCGCCTTGCCGATCTCGCCCCAGCCGACGGTGAAGGTCGTCGCCAGGAACAGGCCGGCGATCGACAGCACGCCCGCGGCGATGAGCCCCTTATACAGCGCGCCCATGATCGAATCGTCGATGCCGAGCTGCTTGAAATAGGGGGCGGCGAATTTGCCCCATGGCGTGTCGTCGTCGCCCATCTTCACGAAATAGGTGCCGGCGATCGAGGTGAGGATCGACAGGCCGCCGATCGCCAGCGGATAGATCATCGCCGAAGTCAGCCCTTCCTGACCGGCGAAGAATATCGAGGCAAGCACCATGGTGGCGACGACCGTCACGGCGTAGGTCTCGAAGAGGTCGGCCGCCATGCCGGCGCAGTCGCCGACATTGTCGCCGACATTGTCGGCGATCGTCGCGGGATTGCGCGGATCATCCTCGGGAATGCCCGCCTCGACCTTGCCGACGAGATCGGCGCCGACGTCGGCGCCCTTGGTGAAGATGCCGCCGCCGAGACGGGCGAAAATCGAAATCAGCGACCCGCCGAAGCCAAGCGCCACGAGCGCGTCGACGACCGTGCGATCCGAGGGCGCATAGCCGACGAACCAGGTCAGGATCGCGTAATAGACGGCGACGCCAAGCAGTGCGAGACCGGCGACGAGCAGTCCGGTGACCGCGCCGGCCTTGAAGGCGATGTCGAGGCCGCCGGCGAGCGATTTCGTCGCCGCCTGCGCGGTGCGGACATTGGCGCGCACCGAGACGTTCATGCCGATATAGCCGGCCGCGCCGGAGAGCACGGCGCCGAGCATGAACCCGAAGGCCACCGCCCAGCCGAGCAGAATGACGAGGACCAGAAAGATCACGCCGCCGACCATGGCGATCGTTCTATACTGGCGATTGAGATAGGCCTGCGCGCCCTCGGCGACGGCGCCCGAAATTTCCTGCATCCGCGCCGACCCCGGATCGGCCGCGAGCAATTCCTGCGAGGTCTTCACGCCGTAGACGATAGACATCAATCCGAAGACGATGGTTAGAAACAGAACCATTTTGGCTTCGCCTTTTCGTTCCTCGACCGGGGAATGGCCGAATTGGTCGCGTCGCCGCGAACGGAGTCGCGCAACAAAAAAAGGAGCAGCGGCCCCGCCGAGCGAATCGGGCGGGGACAGCAGCTTTCCGGCGGGCTTTCTGCCAGAAACGTCGCCGGGCGGCAATGGCGGGACGCGCGACTATTTTTCAGAAGTGCTGGAAGGACAATTTTTTGAAAAACACGGGTTTTCCTTGTGCGTCAAGTAAGCTCGGCGGCGCATTTCCCGCCACAATCTCGCCGATGCGGCAGGCCGGCGCCGGAAGCGCCGCGCCGCTGCCGCACGCGATGAGGATTTCGTAGTCGTCTCCGCCAGTTATCGCTCTTTCGAACAGAGCGGCGTCGATCGCGATCGCCTCATTTGCCGCGTCCGACAGCGGCACGGACGCGAGGTCGACAACGGCGCTGACGCCGGAGGCGCGGCAGAGCTTCGCGAGATCGCCTGCGAGCCCGTCGGAAATGTCCATCGCGGCGCTGGCGTTGGCGGCGAGCCAGGCCGAAAGATCGAGGCGCGGCCGGGGCAGCAGATAGCGCCCGATCAGATTGTCGCGCGCGCCGGCCGAGAGGCGCGCCGCGAGCGCGGCGTCGCGCCGAACGGCAAGTCCCAGCGCGGCGTCGCCGATCGACCCCGAGACGAAGATCGCGTCGCCGGGCTTCGCGCCGCTGCGCGGCACGAAGCGTGGCGCGCGCCCAAGCGCCGTGATCGAAATGGTCAGCGGGCCGGGAGTCGCCCCCGTATCGCCGCCGATGAGCGGCGCGCCATAGGCGCGGGCATCCTCGGCGAGGCCCGCGGCGAAGGCCTCAAGCCAGTCGTTGGTCCAATTGGCGGGCAGCGCCAGGCCCAACAGAAAGCCGATCGGCTCGGCGCCCTTGGCGGCGAGATCGGAGAGATTGACGCGCAGCGCCTTCTTGGCGATCAGCGCCGGCGCGTCGTCGGCGAAGAAGTGCACGCCCGCGACGATCATGTCGGTCGTGACGACGAGCGGCGCGCTTTGCGGAGGCAGAAGCGCGGCGTCGTCCTTTAAGCCCAGCGCCGCCGCGCCGGCGATCGGCGCGAAGATGCGGGCGATGATGTCGTCTTCGCTATAGCGTTGCGGCATGCGGAAGCCTTCGACTGCCGGCGAAGCGGGGTCTGGTGAGGGCCCTCATCCGTCGTCACTTCGTGACGACATCTTCTCCCGCAAGCGGGAGAAGGAAGAAACAAATTCTAACTTAGCTCCTCGGCGCGCTCCTCATGCGCGATCTTGTCGAGCACGGCGTTGACCATGCCTGACTCGGTCGGTCCGAAAAAGGCGCCGGCGACGTCGACATATTCCTTGATGACGACGCGCGCCGGAACGTCCTTGCGCGAGCGCAGCTCATAGGCGCCGGCGCGCAAAGCGGCGCGCATGACCGACTCCAATCTCGACAGCGGCCAGCCGCCCGCGAGCGCCCGATCGATCTGCCGGTCGATCGCGATCTGATCGGTCAGCACGCCCTGCAGCACGTCGCGAAAAAAGCCGGCGTCGGCCGGCTTATATTGCGCGCCTTCGATCTCGCGCCCGATCCAATGCGACTCGAATTCGGCGAAAATCTCGTTGAGCCCCTTGCCGGCGACTTCCATCTGATACAGCGCCTGCACGATAGCGAGGCGCGCCGCCGAACGTTGATCCAGACTCATGCCGCGCCCCGCTTGAGGCGCACGAGCGCCAGCGCTGCGCGCGCGGCGTCGGCGCCCTTGTTGCCCTGTTTCGGATCGGCGCGCACGATCGCCTGCGCTTCATTTTCCACGGTGAGCACGCCATTGCCGAGCGGCAGGCGGCGCGAGACGGAAAGATTCATCAGCGCGCGCGTGCTTTCATTGGCGACGAGTTCGAAATGATAGGTCTCGCCGCGGATGACGCAGCCGAGCGCAACGACGCCATCATAGGGCGCGCCGGCAAGCTCGGCGTCGTCGAGCGCGATCGCGGTCGCGGTGGCGAGTTCCAGCGCTCCGGGAACCTCGATCACTTTCGCCTGCGCCTGCAGCGCGCGCAACGCGTCAAGCGCGCCTTCGCGCAGCATGGCGACGATGCGAGCGTTGAACTTGGTGGCGACGACGAGAATATTCGCGCCGGGAACTGGCGCGGAATCATCATCGTCGGGTGCAAAACCTGCCATTCAGGCGACTCCATGAAAGCGCGCAACCCTCTCCCTTTGGGAGAGGGTGGCTGCGAAGCAGCCGGGTGAGGGGTAACAATCTCTGTTTTGAAAGGCGGGCAGGAGGCGACCGGCTCAGCAACCAGAATTGCCGAGACGCATACCCCTCACCCGACCCGGCTTCGCCGGGCCACCCTCTCCCTATGGGAGAGGGCTATCGCGCCCTTTAGTTCTTGGCCGGGCTTATGTCACACGGCGATACGTCTGTCAGCACGGATACACTTTTCCGCAGAAAGCCAATAGATTGAAGATTGAATTTCAGACGCCTTTGTCGGATCACTTTATGGCCGGGGACGATAAGCCGAATAAATTCGTGGAACTCACTCCAGCGTTGGCGATTGCCAGCGCGATCGCGGGCTCGCCGGTCGCGTTTCTGAAGGCAAGCGGACTCGCTGACGATATCGGAGTCGTATACGGCGTTTCGGTCAAGGATCTCATCTGGGTGGTCGCGTTCTGTGCGGGACCGCTCTTAGCCTGCGTTTTTCTTTGGTATTATGAAACGCTAGGCGGCGGCGCGGAAGCGGCGGGCAGCGGCCTTCGCGAGAGATTCCACCGGGAACGCGCCAGACTCGCCGGCTATCGCTCGGCCGATGACGGCTACGCGCAAAGGCTGAAAGCGTTTCTTGCGTGGATCGACCGATTTTTCGACGGCGACAACCCACCATCGCAGCGCGCGCGCATCCTCAGCGAACCGGCGCATGTCTGGACAGCGGCAGCCTATGATCGCTGCCTGCTGCTCGCGCTCATTTACCCGATCGTCGTCATTTTCTTCTCTTGGACGATTGCTGGCCATGTCGGGCCGGCGGAGTCTGCGTTGGGAATTAAGGAAGCGGACGGTTGGCTCCGGGCAGGATTTACTATCGCTTTCGTGCTTTTTGGCGTCTCCTTTTTTAAATTTATGCACGCCGAAGGCTTGCCCATACTTGTCTGGGTAGTGGCATTAACTCTTGTTTTCGCTGCCGTTCTCGCGTTCGCTATCGCTGGGGCTGGCGTTCGCGCTGCTGCCGGTGCTACCATCGCCACCTTCGCTATCGTTATCCCTTACCATTTTGTTGGCGCTGGCGCTGGGGCTGGCGTTGGCGCTTTCGCCCTCGCTGTCGCTCTCGCATTCACCAGCTTTCTCGCTTTCGCTGGCGCTCTCGCTCTTGCTACCGTTTCCGCTGTCGCTGCAGTTGCACTTTCGATCAAGGCGAACCAGGGCAACTGGCAAGGCCAGTGGCTCAGCGTCTATAGCGCGCTGGTGTTCATGCTCTGCTTTTTCGCCGCACGATCACTATCAACTCCGGTTATGGCCGAATATATGTACTGGGATAAGGTGAAGCCCCTGCTCCTCTTTCTCAGCCTTTTCACAATCGTCAACGCCCCGTTCGACTGGCTATCGCTCGGCCTGACGCGTCTGTTGCTTCGCTATGGCGTCGAGAAAGGCGGCTATTGGCCATATGCGCTCGCCTTCGTCGATGCGGTCGTCGCATCTGTCCTGATTACAATCCTGGCGCTCGCAATGGTGTGGTCGAACGACCTGTTCAATTTCCTCGCTGAACAGGGCGGCGGCGAACAGGCGCGCGTTCTGCCGCCTTCGCGCTTTTATTTGGGAATGCTCGAACGCGATCCGGCGGCGCCTGAGTTCTGGTGGCTTTATGCCACGCTGTTTTCGACGATGATCCCGAGCGTGATCAATCTTTTCATCGCCGGATTTTCCTTCTTGCGCACGCTGCCCTGGACCAGAAATTTCCTGCTGTCGAATTTGCGCGAAGGCGAAACCATGCCGATTGTCGTGCGCCTTATCTCGTCATCAATCCTGACGGTGCAAGTCGCGCTCGCTTGGCCGCTTGCGATAGCGGCGCAAGTGTTCCTGACTTACGTTGTGCTTTGGCAGATCATGCCCCGGCTTGGCCTCGGCATTCTGCATCTCGTCGAAACGCTCGGCTTCGGATGAAATGACATTTCTCGCTCAGCGAATTCGTGGATGCCCGCGACAAGCGCGGGCATGACGGCGGTGTTCGGTTCTCGCGTTATCCCGCTTCGCTCAGCCTTGCCGCATAGCGCGCCATCAGATCGACTTCGATGTTGAGCGCATCCCCTGCCCTTCGCGCGCCGAGCGTCGTCACAGCCAAAGTATGTGGAATGAGCAGCACGGAAAAGCGATTCTCCTCGACCTCGTTCACCGTCAGCGACACGCCGTCGAGCGCGACCGAGCCCTTCTTGGCGATGAAGCGCGAGAGTTCTCGCGGCGACTCGAACCAAAAGCGGCACATGCTTGTTTCGTTGGACGGGCGTCCTTCGGGCGCCCTATCGCAGAAATCTTCGCGCGACAAAACTTTCGCGATTCCGTCGACATGGCCGGTGACGATATGGCCGCCGAGTTCGTCGCCGATCTTCAACGCGCGTTCAAGATTGACGCGCGTTCCGCAGGCCCATGTCCCGACTGTCGTCACCGCAAGCGTCTCGGCGGCGGCGTCGACGTCGAAAATTGTTCGCGCGTCTTCACGGGCGACGGCGACGACGGTCAGGCACACGCCGGAACAGGCGATCGAGGCGCCTAGCACGATGCTGTCGGCGTCATAGGAACAAGCGATGCGCAGGCGCCGCAATTCGCCGCGCGGCGCGATCGACACCACTTCGCCCACATCGGTGACGATGCCGGTGAACATCAGTCGACCCGCGCGTAACGGGTCATCGTATCGGCGCCGAGCGCGCGCGTTTCGATCAGACGATAACGCGACTCGTCATCGAGGGCGGCGCGCGCCGCGGGCGTCAGCGCCGGGCGCCCTGCCCGCCCCAAGGGTTTGACGGCGGTGTGCAGAATCACCTCATCGGCAAGTTCGGCGGCGAGCAGGCTCTCGGCGACGCGCGGACCGCCTTCGCTGAACACGCGGGTGACGCCGCGATCGGCGAGGAGTCTGAGTGCGCTCGGAAGGTCAAGCAGGCCGTCATGCGTTGCGACGCAGGCAACCTCGGCGCCGGTGGCGTTTTCAAACGACTTGACAGCCGCATCGGCGACGGCGGCGCCGGTGATCACCAACAGCGGCGTCTCGCGCGCGGTCGAAGCGAGACGCGAACGCGGCGACAGCGACAGTTTCTCGTCGAGCACGACCCGGAGCGGCTTGCAGCGCTGCATGCCCGGCAGGCGCACGGTCATCAGCGGATCGTCCTCGCGCGCCGTGCCGCCGCCGATCATGATCGCGTCATGCAGCGAGCGCTGCACATGGGTGAAGGCGTCGGTGACGGGTCCGGTGATATGCAGGCGCGGATCATGCGCCGCGCCGGCGGCGTAGCCGTCCGCGGTCCGCGCCAGTTTCAGCGTGATCATCGGCCGGCGGCGGGTGACCCGCAAAATATGCCCAAGATGATCGGCGCGGGCGGCGGCGGCGCCCGGACCGACCAGCACCTCAATGCCCGCGTTGCGCAGCCGCGCATGGCCGTCGCCCGAGACGCGCGGGTCGGGGTCCTCCAGCGCCGTGACGACCCGCGCGACGCCGCCGGCGATGATGGAGTCGACGCAGGGCGGCGTCGCCCCGTGATGCGCGCAGGGCTCCAGCGTGACGTAAAGCGTCGCGCCGCGGGCGGCCTCGCCCGCCGCAGCCATGGCGATCGCCTCCGCATGCGGGCGCCCGCCCGGCGCCGTCCAGCCGCGGGCGATGACGATGCCGTCGCGCACCAGCAGCGCGCCGACCGCCGGATTGGGCGCGGTGCGGCCCAGATTGCGCCGGCCGAGCGCCAGCGCCGCCGCCATATAGGCGTCGTCGGTCGCGGTCTGCGGAAAGGATTCGTGGATCGTCATGACTTCTCGGGGTCGCCCGCCTCCGGCGCAAAAATCGCGCCATCGCCGCCGCTTTCCAATTCGTCGATCACCGCGGAGAAGTCGCTGACCTCGCGAAAATCGCGATAGACCGAAGCAAAACGCACGAAGGCGACGGCGTCGAGCGAGCGCAGGCCTTCGATGACGAGTTCGCCGATCCGCTGACTTTCGACCTCGACTTCGCCGAGGCTCTCTAACTGGCGCACGATTCCCGAAATCATCTGTTCGACGCGCTCGGGCTCGACCGGACGCTTGCGCAGGGCGATTTCGACCGAGCGGGTCAGCTTGTCGCGATCGAAGGGCGCGCGCCGGCCCGATTTCTTGACGACGATGATGTCGCGCAGCTGCACGCGCTCGAATGTGGTGAAGCGGCCGCCGCAGGTCGGACAGACGCGGCGCCGGCGTATGCAGGACGAGTCCTCGGCGGGACGGGAGTCCTTCACCTGCGTGTCGGCGGAGCCGCAATAGGGACAGCGCATCTGTTGTCCTCTGAGCTGCGCGCGACACCCTCCCCTTGAGGGGGAGGGTCGAGCCCGCGAAGCGGGGTCGGGGTGGGGTGACAAACCAACTCGACTCGGGTTTCACCCCCACCCGGTCGCCTCCGGCGACCGACCTCCCCCCTCAAGGGGGAGGTGGCGCGCCCGATCAGTAAATCGGGAACTTAGCGGTCAGCGCGTGAACCTTTTCCTTCACCGCCGCTTCATTCGCGGCGTTGCCTTCTTCGCCCTTTGAAGACAGGCCGTCGAGCACCTCGACGATCATCTTCCCGACCGCCTTGAATTCGGCCTCGCCGAAGCCGCGCGAGGTCGCCGCCGGCGAGCCGAGACGAATGCCCGAGGTGACGAAGGGCTTCTCCGGATCGAAGGGAATGCCGTTCTTGTTGCAGGTGATGTGGGCGCGGCCGAGCGCGGCTTCCGCCGCCTTGCCGGTGATCTTCTTGGGGCGCAGATCGACGAGCATCAGATGATTGTCGGTGCCGCCCGAGACGATCGCGAGGCCGGCGTCGACGAGCGTCTGCGCCAGCGTCCGGGCGTTGTCCTTCACCTGCTGCTGATAGGCCTTGAACTGGGGGGTCAGGGCCTCGCCGAAGGCCACCGCCTTGCCGGCGATGACATGCATCAAGGGGCCGCCCTGCAGGCCGGGGAAGACCGCCGAATTGATCTTCTTGGCGATGTCCTCGTCATTGGTCAGCACCATGCCGCCGCGCGGGCCGCGCAGCGTCTTATGCGTCGTGGTGGTGACGATATGGGCGTGCGGGAAGGGCGACGGATGCAGACCCGCGGCGACGAGACCGGCGAAATGGGCCATGTCCACCATGAAATAGGCCCCGACGCTGTCCGCGATTTTGCGGAAGCCTTCGAAGTCCCAGATTCGCGAATAGCCGGAGCCGCCGGCGATGATCATCTTCGGCTTGTGCTCCTTGGCGAGCGCGGCGACCTGATCCATGTCGATGCGCTGATCGTCCTTGCGCACCGTATAGGGCACCGGCTTGAACCAGCGGCCTGAGACATTGACCGGCGAGCCATGGGTCAGGTGACCGCCGGCGGCGAGGTCGAGGCCCATGAACACGTCGCCCGGCTGCAGCAGCGCCAGGAACACCGACTGATTGGCCTGCGAGCCGGAGTTCGGCTGCACATTGGCGAAGCCGCAGTCGAACAGCTTCTTGGCGCGGTCGATCGCGAGATTTTCGGCGATGTCGACGAACTGGCAGCCGCCGTAATAGCGCTTGCCGGGATAGCCCTCGGCGTATTTGTTGGTGAGAACCGAGCCCTGGGCCTCCAGCACCGCCTTGGAGACAATATTCTCCGACGCGATCAGTTCGATCTCATGCCGTTGGCGGCCGAGTTCGAGTTCGATCGCCTTGGCGATTTCCGGATCGGAAGCGCTGACGGAGGCGGTGAAGAAACCGGAATGGCTCATGGAATTGGACCTCTATGCCTAACGGCGCTGAACGAATGCAAAAACCGGCTCCCGGCGTTAGTCGGCGAAGCCGGTCGTTGCGACGCGCATCGTGAGAGGGGTCGCTTATCACGACGAAGACGTGACGGGAAGAGCGGCCGCGGTCGCGGCCAGAGACCGCAGTCTTTAACGCAAAATGAACTACCGCATCCGGCGCCAATCGGGACGCCATAATTTCGCTTCAAACGACCGTTTGAATTTCAGTCAGTCATTTTAAACCGAGGTTCGTCATGGGGAACCAACTCGAAACAAAATTTGCCGCAGCCAGCTCAAAGTCGCGCCGGCTGCTCGTCGACGCCGCGGTGTGTTTCGTCGCGACCTCGCTCGTCGCCTTCCTGCCGCCGCAATGGAAAAACGGCGAGGCGCTGAGGGAGATCGTTTTCACGACTGACCCGGTGAGCGGCAAAATCATCGACCGGATCCTGTCCGAGGGGACCGGCGAGGACTCGGCGGCGCGCGACAGCGGCGCGCCGGCGCCGGCGGTCTTCGCTGTCTTTCCGCAGGAGCGTATCGCCGATTGGTCGACGAAAGCCGCCGCCGAAAAGATTGAGGCGGCCCCCGTCAAGGCGACGAAGCTCGCCGCCCTGCGAAAGGCGCCGCCGGAAAAGAAAAACCCTGTCGAGGCGACGCCGCCGGCGCCCCCGTCCGATCGCCCCGCGCCGGCCGCCGCCCAGACAATGGGCGAGAACTCGGACCAAGAGGATCGGGGCTGGTTGGCGAGGCTCGACCCGAGAGGGCTCCCGTCGAAACTGGCTCCGCTCGGACAAAAGGCCTGGAACGGCGCGACCTCGCTCACCAGCGCGGTGTCGAGCGTCGTTAACGCCTATCGTTTTTGAGGACGCGGATTGAGCAATCTTGATCAGACCCGCGTCGCATCCCGCTCGACAGAAACGACGCGGGCGGCGCTCATCAAGGCCGCGACGTCAGTTTTCGCCGAATATGGATATGATGGCGGCTCGGTGCGTCTCATCACCCAAAGGGCGATGGCCAACCAAGCCGCCGTCAACTACCACTTCGGCGGGAAGGACGGACTCTATCGCGAAGTGCTGATCGAAGCGACGCGCGCCTTCGAAGAGAATGCATTCCTGGACACTGAAGAGCTCGACTCGCTTTCGCCGGAAGACGCGCTTCGACGCTATCTGCATCAGTTTCTGCTGCCGCTCGTCAAACGCGATCGCGTCAGCCGCTATCTGCGCATCTTCGCCTGGGAAAGCGTGCGGCCGAGCGAGGTCTTCAGTGCATTCGTCGCTCACTCGCCGCCGCGAATCTTCCTTTTAGCGGAACGCGTCGTACGGCGCTTTCTGCCGCGGGACGCCTCTGCCGAGACCGTCACATTCGCGATGCTGTGGCTCGCCCAGCAGCCGATGTTCTTCGTGCGCGACGCCGAGCGATTGGCGCAGCCGCCCTTCTCGCTCAAATTCGACGAAGACGCGCTTGAGCGGCTCGTCGACACGCTCGCGGCCCTAAGCCTTCACGGACTTGCCGGAGTCTGATCCTTCATGACATCGCCGCGCCGGCCACGCGGCGGACCTGGGAGCAAACATGAACGCTCTGCTGCATAGCAATTATTTTTCCGCGGTACTGACCGAGGCCCACAAGACCCTCGAACTCACCCAGAATGTTATCGTTCTCGCTGCGACCGTGGCGCTCGTCGGGGCGTTCGTCGCTTTGATCAAGGGCGCTTGAGCCTTTGCGCTGGCGACGGAAAACATCGCCGCACCGGCAGTAGGCGTTGCGACAGTCACCCATAAGGCGTTTGTAACGCGCGTGATTGTTCGGCCACAGCGGCGCTTCCAACAAGCATCGCGGACCATATAAGCGCGCCGAGGGCGCGCATGGATTCGTCCCTCCCCACGCGCCGGCCCGGTTCCGCGGAATATCTCACCCTTGGATGTCTTGCCGGCCTCGACGGGGCAAGCTCATTGGGCGGCGACGCCCCGCCGGACGTATTCGGATCTGATGAAACCGGTCATCCCGTCCAAATTAGCTTTGCACCAGCGAACGACAGGCTCAGGCATGAATGACGAAAGAAGATGGCCGGATCGGCGCGACGTTATGGGAATGATCGCCGCTTTGACGGCCGGAGGAACGGCGCGCGAGAGCTTCGCTCAGACGCCGACAGAAGACTCGGGGCCTCCCCTGCTGGGGGCGCGGGCGTGCCTCTTGACGCCGGAAGCTATACAGGGCCCCTATTACAACGATCCAAGACTGGTTCGCTGCGACATTCGCGAGAGCAAGACGGGCGTTCCAATCATGTTGCGCCTTCAGATCGTCGATCAGGCGTGCCGGCCGATCGTCGGCGCGCGAGTGGACGTCTGGCATTGCGACGCGGCGGGCCTCTATTCGAACTATGCGGGACAGGGCGACGACCGCGCGCATCCCGTCAGCACGATAGGCGAATCCTTCCTGCGCGGCTCGCAGCTCGCAGACGCCGCCGGAGTCGCGAGCTTCAAGTCCATTTATCCGGGCTGGTATCCAGGACGCACGCCGCATATCCATTTCAAGGCGTTCCTTAACGATTCAAATGTATTGACTGGACAACTCTTCTTCCCGGACGCGCTGAGCGAATTCATCTATCGCGAGATTCGTCCCTATTCGGATCGGACGGCCAAACGCGACACGTTGAACAAGAATGATTTCATCGCGATCGGCGCGGGACCCGGCTCCTTCGCGAGCGTCACCGAGGAAGATCAGCGCTACCTCGTCACGCTCGTCATCGGAGTCGATCCCGCCGCCCGATCAAAGGCGTCGGCGAGCATGCCCCCGGAAGGGCTTGGGCCGCCGCCGTCCGGCGCGCCGCCTCTCCGCGATGCAAAGCGGGTCTCGCCGCTCGTTCCCGGAATCGACTGACGCGCCCTGTCGAATATCGCTGTCTCCGAGCAATCTAGGTCCAGTCGAAGCGCATGAGCGCGTGCTTGTCGGCGTCCCTGAAACAGGGCATGTTTCGCGCGCGCCTCAGGTCTAAACTTCAAGGAAGCTCGCGGATGACGACAGCACATATTGCAGCGGCGTCCCTCGCGGTTGCAGCGGCATTCTGGTTCACGGGTTCGGCGCAAGCAAAGACACTGACGCTGCTTTGCCGCCATGGCGACAATCTCTACGCTCGCCCCTATTCGGTCGCCTATTCCCCGACGAGCGCGACGCTCGCAATAACGGACAATGGGCGAACCGACGCCTATCCCGTCGAAGACGTGACAAGAGACAATGGGGGATATGTCATACAGGCCTACGGCAAGCTGCTGAACGCGCATATCACTCTGATTACGTCGTCTCCCCAGCAGATTCTCTATTCGGGCGCCTTCATCAACGACGTCTTCGCGATCGATTATTGCAGATGAGCGCGTATTTCACGCTGCTGTTGGCTTCTATGCCGCGCGCTTCTGATAGTCCTTCACATCCGAGAAGTTGATTGCCGGGTTGCGTTCGGCGTCATAATTGAGCTGGAACGCCGACGAACTCATGAACACCGGCGCGCCGTCGAGATCGTCGGCGATGCTCGAGCCGTTCGAGTCAATAAAGCTCTTCAATTTCGCCGAGTCGTCAGATTCGATCCAGCGGCATATCGTGAAGCGCGGCTGCTCATAGCGCGTCTGCAGTCCATATTCCGCCTCGAGCCGCGTCGCCAGCACGTCGAGCTGCAGCGCGCCGACGACCCCGATGATCGGGCCCGAGCCGTCATGCGGGGTAAACACCTGCACGACGCCCTCTTCCGCGAGCTGCTGCAAGGCTTCGCGCAGTTTCTTGGCCTTCATCGCGTCGCCGATGAGAATGCGGCGCAGGATTTCCGGCGCGAAGCTCGGCACGCCGCGAAAGACGATCTCTTCGCCTTCGGTGAGCGTATCGCCGATGCGCAACTGCCCGTGATTGGGCAGGCCGACGACGTCGCCCGCGTAAGCTTCATCGGCGATCGAGCGGTCGCGCGCGAAGAAGAACTGCGGCGCATTGATCGGAATGTTCTTGCCGGTGCGAATGAGCTTCGCCTTCATGCCGCGCGTGAGCCTGCCCGAGCAGACGCGCATGAAGGCGATGCGGTCGCGATGGTTCGGGTCCATATTCGCCTGAATCTTGAAGACGAAGCCGGTCATCTTCGGCTCTTTCGCTTCGACGAGGCGCTTGTCTGCCTCCTGTGCGCGCGGGCTTGGCGCATATTCGGCCATCGCGTCGATGAGATCGCGCACGCCGAAATTGCGCAGCGCGCTGCCAAAGAAGACCGGCGTCAGATGACCCTCGCGGAAAGCGGCAAGATCGAAAGGCTTGCTGCCCTCTTCGGCGAGCATCGCCTCTTCGCGCCACGCGTCCGCGCCGCCCGGCAGGAGCGTATCGAACAGCGGATCGTCGAGGCCGCGCGTTTGCAGCAAATCGGCGTCTTCGTCGATACGCCGCACGGTTTTCGTGGCGAAGCGGTAAGTGCCGGCGAAGCTTCTGCCCGAGCCGATCGGCCAGGTGATCGGCGTCGCGTCGAGCGCGAGAGTCTTCTCGATTTCGTCGAGAAGCTCGAAAGGATCGCGCGCCTCGCGGTCGAGCTTGTTGATGAAGGTGACGATCGGAATGTCGCGCAGGCGGCAGACCTCAAAAAGCTTGCGGGTGCGCGCCTCGATGCCCTTCGCCGCGTCGATAACCATCACCGCGGCGTCGACCGCGGAGAGCGTGCGATAGGTGTCTTCGGAAAAGTCCTCGTGGCCAGGCGTATCGAGCAGATTGAAGACGCAGTCGCCATATTCGAAGGTCATCACCGAAGTGACGACCGAAATGCCGCGTTCGCGCTCGATGCTCATCCAGTCCGAGCGCGTCTGCTGGGCGTTGCGCTTGGCCTTCACCGCGCCGGCAAGCTGAATCGCGCCGCCAAACAGCAGCAGCTTTTCGGTCAGCGTGGTCTTGCCGGCGTCAGGATGCGAGATGATCGCAAAAGTGCGCCGCCGCGAGACGGGGTCGCGGGTGGTGGGAATGGTCAAGGCTAGCTCGGGTCAGGAAGAAAAGTCAGGCGTTCGACTTACCGATAACCGGCGCCGCCTGCAATCGCCCTGCATCTTCGTGAGCTGTCAGCCAAGCAGCGCCGCTTCTTGAATAACCAATATATCTATATATAATGGATATATCGGAAAATCAGCCATGCGCCGCTTCACCACCGTAGACCTCGATAAAAATCTCGGCGACGTCAAAGCCGTTGCAGCGCGCGAGCCGGTTGTCATCACCGAGCATCGCAAGGATCGCTTCGTCATGATGTCGATCGAGGACTTCAACCGCCTGCGCGCCGGCGCCGACGTGCAATATGTTTTTGGCGCCGGAGAAACGCCACCCGCTCTCGCCGATCTGCTGACCAAGGAAATCGACCGCGTTTTGGATCGGTAGATTGGCTGACGCGCCGAAACTTTCGACCGGCGATATTGTCTCGGCTTATCCCTATCTCTGGCTCTGGCAACGTGATCGCGGAGAAGCGGACGGCCGCAAGGAGCGTCCCGTCTGCGTCGCCGTTGCAGTGAAAGGCCCGGATGCGCTCACCCATCTTGCGTTGCTCGCGATCACCGGAACGCCGCCGCGCGACGACCAAAAGGTCGTTGAGATACCGCCGCTCGAAATTCGCCGACTCGGATTGAAAGAGCACAAGCAGGCATGGATCGTCGTTTCGGAATATAATTACGACATTCTCGAACGATCCTTTTCGCTCGATCCATCTCGCAGGGACAAACGAAGATTGTCCCCCGGCTTTTTGAAAGTCGTGCTGCGCGCATTTCGTCCGACGCTGGCGTCGGCGCAAACGCGCATTGACCGGCTTTAGCACCTCACCCGAAATCCCCCGCGAGCGCCGCCCGCGTCGCTTCCGACAGCACCGCCACGTGGCTGTCGCTGGGATGCATCAGGCTGTTAGCAGTTCACGCCGCAAGCTCGCGCAAAACTTCCGGACGCCGCTCGGCGATTTTGTAGAGCGTCAACGCGGCGCCCGAGGGTTTGCGGCGGCCCTGCTCCCAATCCTGCAAGGTCCGCACGGAAACGCCGAGCAGCGCCGCGAAGGCGGCCTGAGAAAGTCCCGATGACAGCCTTGCGCGGGCGAATTCCGGGATTTCGGGGTGGTGGACGCGGGCGCGGGCGCCAAGCTTCATTTCCCGCACCGAGGCCAACAACTCCGCGCCAACGTCCATCTTGTTCGAGGGATTCGCGGATTTCAACGCTGCCTTACGCATCTTCGATTTCCTTCTTGATCTGGCGCAGCAGCTGCGGAGAGACGTTGTCTCGCGCGGATTTGGGATAAACCAGCAAGAGCCAGATTTCTCCGCTGGCTAATCTATTGAAATAGATCACCCGCACCCCGCCGCGCTTGCCTTGGCTCGCACTCCCCCATCGAATTTTTCTCAGGCCTCCCGCACCTGGCACAACGTCGCCGGCCTCGGGATTTGAAGCGATGTAGTCGATAAACGCCGTAAGGCTCTCATCGTCCCAGAATCGAGCCGCAAGCCTGGCGAAAGTGGGAGTTTCGACAACCGAATACACTGCCCTCAGATACGGCAATGCCGTATAAATTGTCAACTGAGGCGTTTTTCCAATCGGCCGAGCAATGCTATTTGGCGGCTCACCCGAAATCCCCCGCCAGCGCGGCGCGCGTCGCCTCCGACAGCACCGCCATATGGCTGTAGTTGGGATGCGACAGGCCCAAAATCACGCGCGCGTTCGGCGCGCTGAACGCCGCGATCTGCGCGTCGGTGAAGGGGAAGTGCACGAATTGCACGCTGCTCGCCTTGCCTTCTTCGGAGGTGCGGTCCTGGTCTTCCTCGGCCTTGCCGGGGACGCGCTCGCCGCCGACTTCGATGAAGGCGGCCTGCTCGATGCCGCCGAGCTGCGCCAAGACGCGGGCGCGCCGCAGCGCATCGTCGATCTCGATCATGAAGGTCGCGACGAGCTCCTTGCCCTTAGGGATGAGCGGATTATAGGCGGCAAGCTCGTCGACGAGCTGCGCCGCGCCGCCTCGCTCAATATGCAGCATCTCCTGCACCTGCAGCCACATTGTGTCGAAATTCTCGAAGTAGAAGGTGACGTAAGGTCCGACCTCGACCCGGCGGTTGCGCTTGATCGCGGTGAGGCGCTTGCGATGCTCGGCGCGGCCCTTGGCGTATTCGGCCCAGGGGAGAATGTCGGCGGCGGTCAGTTGGTGACGATCTGTCATCGGGCGCCTCGCATCTGACACCCTCCCCTTGAGGGGGAGGGTCGAAGCGCGAAGCGCTTCGGGGTGGGGTGACTACAACGAAAACGAGGAGCGGGCTACCCCACCCCGCGCCTTCGGCGCGACCCTCCCCCTTAAGGGGAGGGTAAGATTGCGGCGTCCGCCCCTACGGGTTTGACAACCCATAGGCTCGCGCCATCAGCACGATCGGATGGCCGACGCGTTCCGGCTTCGGCGTCTCGCCGCCCAGCGCCTCGATCTCCTGTTCGACATGCAGTCCGGCAAGCGGGCATTCCGAGACGATCATCTGCTTGCCGGCGCCCTGCATCTGGCGCGCCGCCGGCTTGCCGACCTTCATCGCGGTTTCGAAATTGCCCTTCTTATAACCCCAGGCGCCGCCATGGCCCGAACAGCGCTCGACCACGGACACATCGGCCTCCGGAATCAAGGCCAGCAGCTCGGCGCCCTTCTGGCCGATATTCTGCGCGCGAGAATGGCAGGAGACATGGAAGGCGACGCCGCCGTCGAGCGGCGACATGCCCTCGGCTAGTCCCTCCTTGCGGGCGATGGCGACGACATATTCGGAGAGGTCGAACGTCGCCTCGGCCAGTCGCTTGACGCTTTCGTCCTCGGGCAGGATGAGCGGCCATTCGAATTTCAGCATCAGCGCGCAGGACGGCACCGGCGCGACGATGTCATAGCCCTCGTCGATGTAAGGCGCGAAACCCGCCGCGACCTTGCGCGCCGCCTCCGCTACTTCGTCGATCATGCCCTGTTCGAGCTTTGGCATGCCGCAGCAGGCGGGATGCACGACTTTCGTCTCGACGCCGTTCCTGGCGAGCACGGCGAGCGCCGACATGCCGATCGACGTGTCGTTATAGTCGCCGTAGCAAGTGGCGTAGAGCACAGCCTTGCGCGCTTTCGCGGGCGCGGATTGGTCGCGCGCCGGCGGGTTGGCGGCGGCCTGCGCCTCAAGCGACTTGCTGGCGTACGTCGGCAGTTCGGCGTTGCGATCGATGCCCGCCGCCTTCTCCTCGAGCTCGCGCATCATCTTGTTGTCGCGGCGCGTCGCCCAATTGACCGCGCCCGAGATCAGCGTCGCCCATTTGCCGTTGCGGTCGGTGTCGGCGAGCGCGCGGTCGGCGGCCGGCACGCCCTTCTTCTTCGCCTCGACCGCGCGATAGCGCAAGATGAGATGCGGAAAATCGATGTTGAATTCATGCGGCGGCACATAGGGGCACTTCGTCATGAAACACATGTCGCAGAGCGTGCAGGCGTCCACGACTTTCTTGAAATCCGCGCTGGCGACGGTGTCGAGTTCGCCGCTCTTTGACTCGTCGACGAGATCGAAGAGCCGCGGAAAGGAATCGCACAGATTGAAACAGCGCCGGCAGGTATGACAAATATCGAACACCCGGCGCATTTCGGCGTCGAGCTTCGCCTCGTCATAAAAATCCACGCTCCGCCAATCCAGCGGATGCCGGATCGGCGCCTCGAGACTGCCTTCTCTCATCTTTGTTGTTCCGATACACAACGGTCGTCATGGCCGGGCTTGTCCCGGCCATCCACGCCGCTCCGCCGCGGAGCGGTCGCCGCATTGCAGAGACGCAGCAGCGACCACGCCGCTGGCGCTCGACGAGTGATTCAGCTTTCCGCAGTTCCATTGCGTGGATGGCCGGGACAAGCCCGGCCATGACGCGAGGGGAGCCCTTTTTCGGGCAGTCGCCCTTACTTCAGCTCATCCAGGGCGCGCTGGAAGCGGCCGGCGTGCGAACGCTCGGCCTTGGCGAGCGTCTCGAACCAGTCGGCGATTTCCTCGAAACCCTCTTCGCGGGCCGAGCGCGCCATGCCGGGATACATGTCGGTATATTCGTGAGTCTCGCCGGCGACGGCGGCCTTGAGATTGTCGGCGGTCTTGCCGATCGGCAGGCCGGTCGCCGGATCGCCGACGGTCTCCAGGAATTCCAGATGGCCGTGAGCGTGACCGGTCTCGCCTTCGGCGGTGGAGCGGAACACGGCGGCCACGTCATTGTAGCCTTCGACGTCGGCCTTTTGAGCGAAATAGAGATAGCGGCGGTTCGCCTGCGATTCGCCGGCGAAGGCGGCCTTCAGATTGTCTTCGGTCTTGCTGCCCTTGAGCATAGCCATTTTCTTGCCTCCGGATGTCGGGTCGGCGGGAACGGTGAAGCCCGCGATACCGGAATTAGAATAATTAAAAACTGGCGTCTGTCCAACCCAAAATCCAGCCGCGCGACGCGGGGATTGGTCGCAGGCGCGACAATCGGTTGCCCTCGCGGCGGCGCTATTTGAGGGCGACCGCCATCGAATCGGGCCCATTCAGCGGCTCGACGCGGGTGCTGGAGAAGCCCGCGTCCTTCATCCAGGCCTGGCAGTCGGCGCCGGTGAAATCGAAGCCGCCGTCGGTTTCGATGAGCATGTTGAGGCTCATCAGCAGACCGAAGGCGTTCTCGCGCCGGTCATCGTCGATCATCGCCTCATAGACGATGAGCGCCCCGCCGTCGGGAAGCGCGTCATAGGCTTTCTTCAACAGCATGCGCTTCTGTTCGAGGTCCCAGTCGTGAAGAATGTGGCCCATGACGATGACGTCGGTCTTCGGCAATTCGTCTTTGAAAAAGTCGCCGGGATGGAAGCGCAGGCGGTCGGCGAGTCCATTGGCGGCGACAAATTCCTCGAAGATCGGTCCGACTTGCGGCAGATCGAACCCCGCGCCCGAAAGATGCGGATGCGCCCGCGCGATGGTGACGGGAACCATGCCCTGCGCCGCCCCGACATCGACGAATGTCTTGTAGTCGCGCCACGGGAATTTTTCGGCGATCGCCTGCGCCGCGCCGGCGCTGACGCCGCTCATCGCCGCCAAAAACCCGCGCAGGCGTTTCGGATCGGCGTAAAGCGCCGCGAAGAGATCGCTCGCGTCCTGATTTTCGCTCTGGCGGCGGCCGGTTTTGAGCGCTTGCGACAGATGTCCCCAGCTCTCGTAGAGACGCGCATTGGCCATTTCCAGCAGGCCGCCGACATAGCTCGGCCGGCCGCGCACCAGAAACAATTCCGTCTCGGGCGTATTGGCGTAACGCCCGTCGGCGTCGCGCTCCAAAACTTTCATAGAGACGAGCGCATCGAAGAAGTCACGCGCCGAGCGTTGATGTAAGCCGAGGTTGGCGGTCAGCGCCGCAAGATTGGCCGGGCCGCCGGCGAGGGCGTCGAAGACGCCGATCTCCACCGCCGAGAGCAGCGTCTTGGCGTTCCAGAACGACATGCCGAGGGCGAGGAGTTTTTCGGGATTGGGCTTTGCGGACATAATGATTTCCCTGAGCGTGCACGCGAACCGGCTTAAGCGTCGAGGCCTTTAATCACATGGCGGATCGATACGATAGTTTCGTAACGCTCGCGGCGAATGAAATCGAAGGCGTCGCTTATCGCATTCGCGTCGACGAACGCGCCTCGCCCGTCGCCGTTGTCGCGCCGCACGGCGGGCTGATCGAGCGCGGAACATCCGAGATCGCGGCGGCGATCGCGGCCGACCGTTTCTCGCTCTATTGCTTCGAGGGTCTGACGAAAGTCGACGGCAGAAGCCTGCATATCACGTCGACGCGCTTCGACGAGCCGCGGGCGCTGGCGCTCGTGACAGCCTCCGTACTCGCAATCGGCGTTCATGGCCGCAAGGATCGGGGCGACGAAGCGTCGATCTGGGTCGGCGGCCTTCATGACATTCTGCGCGACGCGATTTGCGCGGCGCTCGCGAGCGCGGGTTTCAAGGCGAAACCGGTCGGAGACGGCCATCGCCTCGCGGGGCGCGATCCGGCCAATATTTGCAACCGGGGCCGAAGCGGCGCCGGCGTTCAGCTTGAATTGCCGCGGGCGCTGCGGATCCAATTTGCAAACGATAGATCATTGCAGAACGCATTCGCAGAAAAGGTGCGAGCCACTGTGAGCGACAATGCGTCAGCCCTTGTGCCATCGATCGTTGAGTAGCAAAGCAGTCAAGAAAACCTTTGCGTCAGAAGATGCGCTCTGCGTTCTCCATGCTGAAAGAGCCGCCTCGGCCTTCTGAACATGACTCAGGGCTTCCGCCCTCGTCAAATCCGCAGATAGGTCATAATCGGCGCGATGCCTCGCTTACTGCAAATCTACGAACGCGCCCGCGACGCTGATGAGTTCGGGAGATAAGCGCGTCGACAGAAAAGTCTTAAGGTTGTCAGGAGGCGCACGATTCTTCGTTCGCGCAAAGTCTCGGCAAACCTTCTTCATCTCTGTATGTGCGAAGGCGCGCCGAATCTTCTCCCTCAAACCTGCAGGATTCGCTGTCGCAAGCTGACGCGCCGCATCCTCGACGAGCAAATGGAAGATTGCGTAATAGGCCGCTGAAACGGCCCTTCTCAAGCTCGCCTGCTTTGGCCGGCGCGGCTCGTTGATCGCCAATGTCCTGGCTTGCGAAAGCAAATCGTTTGCGAGCGACATGCCTGCCGCTTCTACTTGCGGCCAGCGAAATCGTGAATGCGGACATAGGGCCAGTGCTTGACGCCATTGTCGAGCAGCCAATCCCGGATCGATATCGAATAGTCGGTCAGCCTCTTGATGAGGTCGGGCGAGGGATTGACGTCGGGATTTGTGCCCAGCCAGATCAAGATGCTGGGCTCGCCGTCAGCGTCTTCCCCAGCCTCATATGTGACGCCAAGCACGTCAGCCGGCTTGCCGACCTCTCTTAGGGCCTTCTCGACCAGCGCTTCATCGCCTTCGAGAGGCGTTCCCGTCAGATGTCCCATGTCGACTACTATATGCTCGCAAAATAATACGCCAATCCCCTAATTTCACTTCTGTTCCTTCTTCCCAGCGTAAGGATTGTCGCCCGCCTTTTTCGAAATCCGGATCGGCACGCCGGGAAGATCGAAAGTCTTGCGTAGCCCGTTGATCAAAAAGCGCTCATAGCTCGTCGGCAATTCGTCGAGCTGATTGCCGAAGAGCACGAAATGCGGCGGCCGCGATTTCGCCTGCGTCATGTAGCGGATTTTGATGCGCCGGCCTGAGACCGCCGGCGGCGGCGTCTCCTCCACTTGATTCAGGAGCCATCGATTGAGCCGCCCCGTCGCGATGCGCTTGTTCCAGGTTTCGTGGACGTCGACGATCGCTTGCATCAGCTTGTCGAGCCCCTGCCCCGTGGCGCCGGAGACCGGCACGACCGGACAGCCGCGCAGTTGCGGCAGCAGGCGTTCGGCGTCCTCGCGCAGTTTCACGAGCGTCGCGCCGCGATCCTCGATCAGGTCCCATTTGCCGAGCGCGATGACGACGGCGCGCCCTTCGCGGGCCGCGAGATCGGCGATGGAGAGATCCTGCTTCTCGAAGGGAATCGTCGAATCGACAAGCAGCGTGACGACTTCGGAAAATTTTACGGCGCGCAGCGCGTCGGCGGCGGAGAGCTTTTCGAGCTTGTCGACGACGCGGGCGCGTTTGCGCAGGCCCGCCGTGTCGAAGAGCTTCATCTTGCGGTCGCGCCAGAGAAAATCGACCGAGATCGAATCGCGCGTGATCCCCGCTTCGGGTCCGGTCAGCAGCCGCTCCTCGCCAAGGACGCGGTTGATCAGCGTCGATTTGCCGGCGTTGGGACGGCCGACGACCGCGATGCGCAGCGGCTTGGTCACGTCGAGGTCGCTGCCGTCCTCGTCATCGCCCCGCAGATTCTCTTCGGTGAGAACTTCTATTTCGTCCGTCTCGGCGGTCTCTTCCGGAAGAGCCTCGCGCAAGGCGTCATAGAGTCCGCTCATGCCCTCGCCGTGCTCGGCGGACAGCGGCACGGGATCGCCGAGACCGAGCGAAAAGGCGTCATAGACGCCCGCCTCGCCGGCCTTTCCTTCCGCCTTGTTGGCGATCAGGATCACGGGCTTTCCGGCACGCCTGACGAGATCGGCGAAATATTTGTCGTCCGGCGTCACGCCAGCGCGCGCGTCGATCAGAAAGAGAATGGCGTCGGCGGCGAGGATCGCGCTTTCGGTCTGGGCGCGCATGCGTCCTTCCAGCGTCGCGGTCGCGCCTTCCTCGAGCCCGGCCGTGTCGATGATGGTGAAGCGCAGATCGGCGAGCTTGGCCTCGCCCTCGCGGCGATCGCGGGTGACGCCGGGACGATCGTCGACCAACGCCAGCCTCTTGCCGGTCAGCCGGTTGAACAGCGTCGATTTGCCGACGTTCGGACGGCCGATGATGGCGAGCGAAAAGGACATGACTCGTTTCTCGCCGCGCCGCCGCGCCTTGGCGCGTTACTTCGACGGCTTCACCTCGAAAGGCGCGTCGCCCGACGACGCGGCGCCTTCCTCAGGCTCGATCACCGGCGTCACCGTAACATTGCCGCTCGTCGCGCCGCCGGCCGTCGGCGCCGCCGGCGCCGGCTTGGGTCCGCGCTTGGCGTGCAGCAATCCGCGATAGGCCGCGGCGCGCTGACGCATCGATTGCGGGGCGTCGCGATCGCTCAGGAGAATGTCGAAGACGCGCTCCGCCTCGTCGAAATCATTGTTGGCGAGCGCGTCCAGGCCGTTCCACTCCTGCGCCGAAAAGCGGAAAGCGCCGTTCGCGGTCATCATCGGACCGAGCGCGCGTTCCATTTTCTCGCGGGCGCCGCCATCGAGAATGATCAACGCGGCGCGCAGCAGCGCCACTTCCTGATTGAGCTTGTCGACGTTCTTGTCTTCGGCGATCGCGTTCAATTCCTCGAGCGCGCGCGCCTTGTCCTCGCGCAGCTCCGCGGCGCGGATGCGGGCGAGCGTCGCATAGCCCTTGGGTCCGTCCTTGGCGAGCGCGTCGAAGGCGGCGGCGGCTTCCTTGGCCTTCCCGTCATTGGCGAGGGCGACCGCGGCTTCGAAGCGGGCGTTGGCGGCCTCGGCCGCCTTTTGGCGGTTGGTCTGGTAATAGCTCCAGGCGCCGGTCGCGGCGACAACTAGCACGGCGAGGATCACGATCGGCGTCTGATAGCGCCGCCAAAGCTCCGCCGCCTTGTCGCGCCGGACGTCTTCATCGACCTCGTGGAAAATATCGGACATCTGCTGCAGACCCTTGACTTAGCCCGGTAAAGCCAGGCTGGCCGCAGCCGTTAGCACAGGCGGCGGCCAAATGCGAGCGAAGCGGTCAGTTCGCCTCCTGCTTGGCGGCGCTGACGCGCCATACCACGCCGCCGACGTCATCGGCGACGAGCAGCCCGCCGCGCTTGTCGATGATGACCCCGACCGGCCTGCCCTGCGCTTCGCCGCGCTCGTTCAAGAAGCCGGTCAGCACCTCCTTCGGCCCGCCGACCGGGGCGCCATTCTCGAATTTTACGAAAATGACGCGATAGCCGGCGCGCGGATTGCGGTTCCACGAGCCGTGCTGCCCGATAATCGCGCCGTGCTGGAAAGGCCCGAGGTTGGCGTCTGTGACAAACGCCAATCCGAGCGAGGACGTATGCGAGCCGAGCGCGTAATCAGGCTGGATGGCCTGTTTGACGAGTTCCGGATTCTGCGGCTGCGCGCGTACGTCAACGTGCTGGCCGTAGTAGCTGTACGGCCAGCCGTAAAACGCGCCTTCGCGCACCCCGGTCATGTAATCCGGCACGAGATTGTCGCCGAGTTCGTCGCGCTCATTCACCGCGGCCCAGAGGTCGCCGGTCGCCGGATTCCAATCCATCCCGACCGGATTGCGCAGGCCTGAGGCGAACACGCGCATGTCGCCGGTCACCGGATTGATCTCGAGAATGGCGGCGCGGTTATGCTCCTCCTCCATACCGTGCTCGGCGACATTGGAATTCGACCCGACGCCCACGTAAAGGCGCGATCCCACCGGATCGGCGACAAGGCTCTTGGTCCAATGGTAATTGCGTCCCGACGGCAGATCGACGATCTTCTCCGGCGGCGCTTCGATGCGCGTGTCGCCCTCCTTGTAGGGAAAGCGCACGAGCGAATCGGCGTTGGCGACGTAAAGCTTATCGCCCACCAGCGCCATGCCGAAGGGCGAATTGAGATTATCGAGAAAAACTTCCTTGGTCTCGGCGACGCCGTCGCCGTCCGCGTCGCGCAGCAGCGTGATCCGGTTGGCGCTCGGCCGATCCGCGCCGGCCTGATTCATGTAAAGGCGCATGATGAAGCCGCGAATGCCGCCGCCGCCTTCTTCTGACTTCGGCGCATCGGATTCGGCGACCAGAATGTCGCCGTTAGGCAATTCATACAGCCAGCGCGGATGATCGAGCCCCCTCGAAAAAGCGTCGACGCCAAGACCCTCCGCGGGCGCGGGCTTTTCGACGCCCCGCCAACCCACCGCATGCGCGATGTTCACATAGGGAAAGGCGCCGGTCGGATGGGGGTCGGGCAGCGTCGGATGGGGTCCGTATCCCGCGCTTTCCGGCAGTTCCGGTCCGCGATCGCAGGCGGCCAGCGCCATCACGGCCAGCGCGAAAAGGATTTTCCTGATAAAATTCGCCGCCATTGCGCCTTCTCCCCGAACGTCGCCGGCAAACGTCACCCATCGACGTCCGGCGTTGTAGACAAATATACCATTACGACGCCGCTAAGATGGCGCAACGGGCGCGACTCTCAAGCCCTCGATGTCCCCAGGCTGGAACGCCGGCCAGTCGAAAGCCTCGACGGATTAATGTCGGCGTGCGCGGCGCGACTTGCGCGCCGGCGCGCGCTGATCGAGCGAATTTCGAGCTAGTGTCCTGACTCTCAATTGGCGCCCAAAAACTCAAGCGGCGTTGGCTTTGTCGAGCGCCGCGCGGGCCCGATGGATTTTTTCAAGGATAGCCTCGCCTTTCGCCTTCCATTTATAGGGACGCGG
>VGDY01000023.1 GCA_016869555.1 Alphaproteobacteria bacterium
CCCGCGACAGCGACCGCGCAAGCCGATATCGAGCCCTCCGCGGCGCCCGCCGTCGGCGTCGCGCCGGACGTGGTCGCGCCTCCCGCGCCGCCGATCTCCGACTCCAAGGATATCAAACAGCGGCTTCTGGAGGCCCAGACCGCGGCGGCGCCCTTGCCCGAGCCGCTGCCGCCGCCGCTCCCCAAGGCGCAAACGCCTGACCCTGCGCCGGCGCCGGTTGCGGCGCTCGATGACGCGCAGCCACAAGTCGGCGTTGAGCGCGCGGCGCCGGTCGAGGCCGCCGAGCCAGCGGCGTCGCCGCGCGCGGCGGTCGCAAGACGAACCGAGGAAAAGCCGGCCAATGAGGGCCGCCGCACGCAATGTCTGGTCAAGGTCGACGGAAGCGTTCTCTTCGATCGCGGCTGCACGCTGCGCCAGCCCAGTCGCTCGACCGTCACATTCGATGCGGGGGGCGACGACGTCGTTTTGACGCTCGAACGTGGACGGACATGGACCGCGAGCCTAGGCGGCCGCAGTCTCGGCAAGGTCTATCGCACGGGAGAGTGCTGGGGCCGGCGCCGAGAGGTCTATATCTGCGCGAAAGGCGCGTGAGGGTCGCGCTATCGGTTCTTCTTCTTCACGCGCGATGACGGGCGTCGATTCTTCGATCCGGCGCTCTTGCGCGGCGGCGCGCGGCGTTCGCCGCCGCTTACCACCTCGAAGCGCAGCGCGCCGGCGATCGGCGCCGCCTCGATGAGCCTCACTTCGATGACGTCGGCGAGCCGGTAGCTGACGCCCGAGCGCGAGGTGAGCGCATGGGCGGCTTCGTCATAGGCGTAATATTCGCGTCCCAGCGTCGCCGCCGGCACGAAGCCGTCGGCGCCCGTCTCGGCGAGCCGCACGAACAGCCCCGATCTGGTGACGCCGGAAATGCGCGCTGAAAAGCGCGCGCCGATCTGATCGGCGAGATGATGCGCGATCAGCCGATCGACGGTCTCGCGCTCCGCCGCCATGGCGCGCCGCTCTGCCGCGGAGATGCGCGCGGCGATTTCCGCAAGTTCGCCGGCCGGCATGTCCGGCAGTGCGCCCTCGCCGAGCTTTAGCGCGCGAATGAGCGCGCGGTGCACGATCAGATCGGCGTAGCGGCGAATGGGCGAGGTGAAATGCGCGTAGCGGCGTAGATTGAGGCCGAAATGCCCGTAATTCTCATGCGTATATTCGGCCTGCGCCTGGGTGCGCAGAATGATCTCATTGACGATGTTCTCGTGCTCCAGCCCCTTCACGCGATCGAGGATCACGTTGAAATGCGCCGGGCGCAGCGTCTGGCCCTTGGCGAGCTTGACCCCGATTGTCGCGAGGAACTCCGAAAGTGCGGAAACTTTCTCGCGCGAAGGTTCGTCATGGGCGCGATAGATGAGCTGCTGGCGATGCTGCTCCAGTGTTTCGGCCGCCGCGACATTGGCGAGGATCATGAATTCTTCGATCAGCCGATGCGCTTCGAGCCTGGGTGGAATCACGACGCGGTCGAAGGAGCCGTCTTGCTTCAATAAAATCTTGCGCTCGGGCAGATCGAGGTCGAGCGGCGCGCGCAGATTGCGGGCGTGCCGCAGCGCCTCATGCGCGGCGTATAGCGGCTTGAGCACAGGGCCAAGCAGCGGCTTCGTCGTTTCATCGGTGCGGCCGTCGATCGCGTCCTGCGCCTGCGCATAGGCGAGCTTGGCGTGCGAGCGCATCATCACGCGATGAAATTTGTGATCGATCTTCCGGCCCTTGCTGGTGACGCGCATGCGCACGGCAAGCGCCGGCCGGTCTTCGCCGGGGCGCAGCGAGCACAGATCATTGGAGATGCGCTCGGGCAGCATCGGCACGACGCGATCGGGGAAATAGACCGAATTGCCGCGCTCCAGCGCGTCGCGGTCGAGCGCCGAGCGCGGCGTCACATAATGCGCCACGTCGGCGATCGCGACCGTGATGATGAAGCCGCCGTCATTGTCCGGCGCGTCATCCGGCATGGCGTGAACCGCGTCGTCATGGTCCTTGGCGTCCGGCGGATCGATGGTGACGAGCGGCAGATCGCGCCAGTCTTCGCGTGCGTGCAGAGACGCTGGCCGCGCGCGTTCGGCCTCGGCCGTCGCCTCGGCGCGAAAGACATCCGGAATATCATGCGCGCGCAGCGCGATGAGACTCACCGCCTTTTCGCCAGTCACCGAGCCGAGCGTCTCGCGCACGCGGGCGCGCGGCGCGCCAAAGCGCGTCTTGCCGATAAGATCGACCGAGACAAGTTCGCCGTGCTTGCCGTCGCCGATGTCGGCCGCCGCGACGGCGAGTTCGCGCCCCGCCTGCCTCTTGTCGATCGGCTGAATGCGGCCGGCGCCGTTCGCCTCGATATGCAGCACGCCGAGTACGCGTTGACGCTGGCGCGACAGAAGTTTGACGACGCGCCCGACATAGGGCGGTTCATTCGGTCCGGCGTCGCGATCGGGTTCGGCGCGAACCAGCGCGCGGTCGCCAACCCCGGCCAGCGGCTCGCCCGGCCGGGCGCGGCGCGGGGCGTGGATGCGAATGCGCGGCGCCGGCCCCAATTCGTCTTCGTCCCATTCGACCGGCGCGGCGACCATTTCGCCGTCGCGGTCGCGGGCGATGATGTCGACGAGCGCGACGGGCGGCAGCGCGCCCTTGCGCGTCACCCGCTTGCCGCGTTTTTCCAGAACGCCTTCCTCGGCGAGTTCGGCGAGCATGCGCTTAAGCGCGATGCGGTCGTCGCCGGCGACCCCGAAGGCGCGGGCGATTTCGCGCAGCCCGATCTTGCGCGGGCCGCCAGCATCGGTGTCGCGGGCGATGAAGGCGAGAATGTCTTCGCGGGAGGGCGCGTGTTTGTCTCTGGTGTCTTTTTTCGCCAATGGTTCGCTCAAATGAGGCGGAAAGGCGGGTCTATGCCGGCCATATCATAGAGAGTCCGCTGCGTCGTTTGGGAAGGATAGTCGAGCGTTCGACCGGACCGTTGTCAAAATATGGGATGCCGCCGGCGAAATCGAAACGTCGCGCTATACCTATGTCGCCGCGACCTTCTTCGTCGCAGGCTTTTTTAGGGGCGGCTTCTTTGCCGCCGTCGTCTTCGCGGCGGCCGTTGCCGTCGACTTCATGGGAACCGAGTCGTCGAAAGGCGTTTCGTCGCTGTCTTCGATTTTCTTTTTCGCTTTGGCTGGCGCCTTCTTGGCCGGCGCTTTCTTTGCCGGCTTCTTCGGCGCGCCGCCCTTGGCTTCGATCAGGCGCAGCGCCGCTTCGAGAGTCACGTCGTCCGGCGATGCTCCCTTGGCCAGCGTCGCGTTGATCTTGCCCCAATTGACGTAAGGGCCGAAACGGCCGGCGCGCACCGTGATCTTGCCGCCATCGGGATGGTCGCCGAGCGCGCGCCCGCCCGCCTCGCCGCCGCCAGCGGTTTTGGCCGCGAGCAGCGCCAGCGCCGCTTCGAGCGTCAGCGACGCTGGATCGGTTCCCTTCGGGATCGTCGCATTGACTTTGCCCCAGTTCACATAAGGACCGAAGCGGCCGGCTTTGACGCTCACCGCGCCGCCTTCGGGATGATCGCCGAGCACGCGCGCCGGCTCCGCCGGTCCGCGCGAGAAGCGCGAGCCGCCGGTCCCCGACTCCTTCTGCACGATCAGGTCGATGGCGCGATTGGCGCCGATCGCGAGCACGTCGTCGTCGCGGCCGATATTGGCGTAGGTCTTGCCGTGCTGCACATAGGGGCCGAAGCGGCCGATGCCGGCGACGATCGGCTCGCCGCTGGTGGGATGTTTCGCGACTTCGCGCGGCAGCGACAGCAAAGCGAGCGCCTGGGCGAGGGTCAATTCGTCGGGCCTGATGTTCTTGGGCAGCGAACCGCGCTTGGGTTTCTCGCCGCCTTCCTCCTGCTCGCCCTCCTGGACATAGGCGCCAAAGCGCCCGTCGCGCAGCGTGACTTCCGCGCCGGTCTCGGGGTTCACGCCCAAGACCTTCACGCCCGGCCGCGCCGCGTCGGCGGCGTCGCCGGTCGGCGGCGACAGCGTGCGCGTATAGCGGCATTCTGGATAGTTCGAGCAGCCGACAAAGGCGCCGAACTTGCCAATCTTGAGCGAGAGCTGGCCGCTGTTGCAGGCGGGGCAGAGGCGGGGATCGCTCCCATCCTCCTTCGGCGGGAAGACGTGAGGGCCAAGCAGCTCATTGAGGCTGTCGAGCACCTCGCTGACGCGCAGATCCTTGGTGCCGTCGACGGCCGCCGAGAAATCTTTCCAGAAGTCCCGCAGCACCTGCTTCCAGTCGATCTCATTATTGGAGACGAGATCGAGCTTTTCTTCGAGGTCGGCGGTAAAGTCGAATTCGACATAGCGCGAGAAGAAGCTTTCAAGAAAGGCGACGACGAGACGTCCCTTGTCCTCGGGCACGAGGCGCTTCTTGTCGAGCCGCACATAATCGCGGTCGCGCAGCACGGCGAGCGTCGAGGCGTAGGTCGAGGGGCGGCCGATGCCGAGCTCCTCCATGCGCTTGACCAGCGTCGCCTCGGTGAAGCGCGGCGGCGGTTCGGTAAAGTGCTGGGTCGCGTCGATCTTTTCGCGGGTGCACGGTTCGCCCTGCGCCATCGCCGGCAGACGGCCGCCGTCCTCGTCCTCGCCGTCGTCGCGGCCTTCCTGATAAAGCTCCAGGAATCCTGGAAAGCGGACGACCTGACCCGTCGCGCGCAGCTCCAATGCGCGGGCTCCGGCTATCGCGTCGATCTCGACGGTGGTTCGCTCCAATTCGGCCGACTCCATCTGGCTCGCGATGGTGCGCGTCCAGATCAATTCATAGAGCTTGGCCTGCTCGGGCTCGAGATATTTGGCGACGTGCTTGGGAAGACGCGCGGCGTCGGTCGGCCGGATCGCCTCATGGGCCTCCTGCGCATTCTTGGCCTTGGTCGTATATTTGCGCGGAACGGAAGGCACGAAACGGTCGCCATATTCCTTTCCGATGACCCGGCGCACGCTGGCGACGGCCTCCGGCGCCATGTCGACTCCGTCGGTTCGCATATAGGTGATGAGGCCAGCGGTCTCGCCGCCGATGTCGACGCCCTCATAGAGTCGTTGGGCGATGCGCATCGTGATCGCCGGCGCGAGGCCGAGCTTTCGCGACGCCTCCTGCTGCAGGGTGGATGTCGTGAACGGCGCATAAGGGTGGCGTTTGACGGGCTTGGCTTCGACCGAGCGAACCGTGAAGGATGCGGCGTCCAGCGCCTTTTTGAAATCCTCGGCCTCCTGGCCGGCGCCGATGTCGAGGCGCTGGATTTTCTTGCCGTCGGCGCCGACCAGCCGCGCCGTGAAAGGCTCGCCGGCCTTGGTCTTCAGATGGGCGACGAGCGACCAATATTCGCGCGGGACGAATTTCTCGATTTCGAGTTCGCGGTCGCAGACGAGGCGCAGCGCCACCGACTGCACCCGGCCCGCGGAGCGGGCGCCGGGGAGCTTGCGCCAGAGCACCGGCGACAGGGTGAAGCCGACGAGATAATCCAGCGCGCGGCGGGCGAGATAGGCGTCGACCAGCGCCTGGTCGATCTGGCGCGGATGCGCCATCGCCTCTTTGATCGCGTCCTTGGTGACCGCGTTGAAGACCACGCGCTCGATCGTCTTGCCCTTGAGCGCCCGCTTCTTGTTCAAAATGTCGAGCAAATGCCATGAGATGGCCTCGCCCTCGCGGTCCGGGTCGGTGGCGAGGATGACCTTCTCGGCGCCCTTGACCGCGTCGGCGATAGCCGAGACGCGCTTGGCGCCCTTGGCGTCCATCTCCCAAACCATGGAGAAATCCTGCTCGGGGTCGACCGAGCCGTCCTTGGCGGGGAGGTCGCGCACATGGCCGTAACATGCCAGCACATTGAAATTACTGCCCAAATACTTGTTGATCGTCTGCGCTTTGGCCGCCGATTCGACGATAACGACATTCATTTCGAGCTTATTCCAAGGGTGCGCCGGCTCGGCGCGAGCGGCGGAAGATGGTCAAAATGGGCGCCGCCTGTCAAATTGGCCAGCCTGGAGCCTCAAGGAATGTGCGGCATGGAAAAACCCAGCGGGCGTCAACCGGCGGCGGTCGAGGCGGCGGCCGTCGCCCCGCGCGCCAGGGCGTCGAACTATCCTGAACCCTTCGCCTCGTGGGTGCGCGGGCGCGAAAAACGTGTTTTGGGCGACCTCTTCGGCTTGAACAATTTCGGCGTCAACCTTACCCGGCTCGCGCCCGGCGCGCAGTCGGCGCTGAAGCATCGCCATAGCCGGCAGGACGAATTCGTCTTTATTCTGGAAGGTGAGCCGACGCTGCTGCTCGACGATGACGAGATCGTCCTGCACGCCGGCATGTGCGCGGGCTTCCCCGCCGAAGGCGCCGCGCATTGTCTCATCAACCGGAGCGATGCCGACGTCGTTTATCTCGAAATCGGCGACCGCTCGGCAGGCGACGCGGCGAGCTATCCGGACGACGACCTTGCCGCGGCGCTGGGGCCGGACGGCCGATGGACTTTCTCTCACAAGGACGGCCGTCGTTATTGAGCGCGCGCACAGGCGCTCGCTCGGCTTGCTCGGCTTGGCGCCCTCCTGTATGAGCGAGCCCACGCGGCGCAAGCGGCGAAACGGCCTCGTGGCGGAGTGGCTACGCAGAGGACTGCAAATCCTTGTACGGGGGTTCGATTCCCTCCGAGGCCTCCAGGCTTTCTCGGGCGATCATCGGCGGCGCCGCTGGCGCGCAGGGCTAAGGATCGCGCAATGGAAGCGCGCCGGAAGCGCGCCGCGCGGCCGGCACGGAGGCCATTTGGGTCGGTTTTCTTCGCAGTTGCGTTATAATTCGGGGCGGCATCGCCATCGGAGAGCGTAATGAAGCTGAATGGGTTGATTGCGGATGCGCAGGCGCGGCTGGATCAGGCGCGGCGCGAGTTGAAATCCGCGGTTCTTGATTTCGACGTCTCTGACGAAAAGCTTCTGGAAATTCGCGCCGCCGCGCGCCGCGTTTATGACGAACTCAGCGCGCTTGATCGCAAGAAGCTGAAGGGGGGCCTGTTCGGCTTTCTGAAATTCTAGCGACCGCGATGCGGCGCGTCGGGCTCTTTCGCCCGCCGGCGCGCGCTCCATAATTGTAGTGGAGCGCGCGTTCATCGCGCCGCAGAACGAGGTCGCCCAATGATCAGTCCTGATACGCCTCCCGGCGCCGAGGTAATTTGCCTAGACGCGACTGCCGGCCCCTATGGTCGTTGCGAGGGATTGGCCCGAGGCGCCATCTACACGGTTGCGCGCATCGCCCGCGGCATCGACGGCGGCCATGTGGTGATACTGGCGGAAGTTTCGCCCTGGCGGACCTATGCGCCGCCCTGGGGCGTCGTCGAGGTCGGTTTTGAACTTCGCCGGTTTCGTTATCTCGACATCCCCGACGAACTCACACGGCTGCTGCGCGAAACGCAGTTCGAGGACGTCTGAACTTCCTGCATCATTGCCCTGTCGGCGCCTGGGGTGACGCATCCGCTCGCGGCAGCAGCGGCGCGGCGGCGTCCGATCGGCGGATAAAGGACTGCGTATCGAGCATAAGCGCCAATTCGTCCCAGCGGCCGGCCACTTCGAAGGCGATGCTGGGAGCCGAGTCGCTGATTTTGCCGGCATTATCGGCTTCGCGCGCAACGGCCTTGATCGAGAGCGCGCGTTCCGGCAGCTGCGCCGATCCGCTGAAAGCCACCGAGAAGCCAGGACCGCGCGCGTTCCCTTCAAAAATTTTAGCGACGCCGTTTTCGAATTTGATGGCGGCGCTCGCCGCATCGACGATCGAACGTCCGGAGCGGATGTCGACGGCGCTCGACAAGGGGCGTTTTTCCAAAGTCTGCAGCGCCTTGTCCAGATCGAGGCCGGACATCTCTCCGTCGACGAGCGCCACGCTGGCGCGCCCTTTCAGACTCCGCATAAGCGCCGACATCCGGTCGCCGCTCCCGTCCAGCGTAAGAGTCGCATTGAGGGCGCCGGCCAACGATGGCTTGCCAAAAGCGTCCCAAAGCAGTGGACCCGCCTCGACCGCCATTGTTTGCGCATTGGCGCGAAACGCCAGCCCCTCGGGTCCCGGCGCGACGGACGCCCGGAACTTAAACGCCCCGCGATAGGCTTGAGCGTGGTCGATCGAGAACTCCGCCGCGCCGTCGCGTAGAGTCGCCCTGATCGACGCATCGCTGATCTTCAGCCGGCCGAGGCGTGCGTGGCCCACGGCGAGACGCAGATCGACGTCGGCGCCGGACAAGTCCGGGAGATCGAAGGGTCGCCTATTCCACTGTCCATCCGAATCGACAAGCGGGGGCGTTTCGGAAAGAAACGGCCGCAAAGAGAGGAACTCGCTTTGAAGCGCAGCCGCGAG
Organism: Alphaproteobacteria bacterium; assembly: GCA_016869555.1. Taxonomy (GTDB): domain Bacteria; phylum Pseudomonadota; class Alphaproteobacteria; order Rhizobiales; family Beijerinckiaceae; genus Methylocystis. Next base: position 8,362 of record VGDY01000023.1, read on the forward strand.
CGTTGGCCGGCCATCCTCTTTGTGAAGGTCGAGATCGCCTCGAAACTCATTGCCGTCGACGAAAAGCCGGGCGTCCTTGAAGTGCGCCTCTCCGGTCGAGAGCGTCGCCTGCGCGGAAAACTGCGTGTCGCTGAAGGGGCCGGGCAGGGGCGCCGCCAAGCCGAACAGCGCGAGCGCCCGTCGCGCCGAGGCGGCCGCGGCTGCGACATGGCCCGCGAAGCGGGCGTTGGCGCCGAGCTGGCCGACGCCCTGCGCCTCGAACCGAAATGACTGGCCGTCGAGCCGCGACGTGACGACGGATTCCTCGCCGCGCAGCAACGCGCCCGGACGCGCGACCCAGAGCAGGGCTTCGAGACGTTCGCCGTTGACGTCAAACGCGCCCGTCAGGGCCGCCGCCTCGCCGATGCGGCGCCATTCAAATTTCGCGGCGATTCTCTCCAGCGCATAGAGCCGGCCGCGATAGGAGATCCGTGCGTCGCCATCGACGATCGATACGGTTCCAAACCGCACATTATCCGCCGCGGCGGCTTCGAGCGTCGCCGGCTTTGCGGCCGCGGCTCGCGCCGCCGCGCCTGGCGCGCCGTCCGGCGTCTTGTCGAAATCGATCCGCGCATGCGGCCGGATGAGCGTTACCGCCGTGACCTTGAGCCGTCCCGCCAACAAGGGCAGAACGTCGACGTCGCCGTGAAGCTCGCTCGACTCGATAAACAGCGCGCCATTGCGATCGGCGAAGGCGACGGATTCGACGGCGATGCTCGGGCGCGGCAGGAGCGAAAAGCTGATTTGGCCGCGCGCCGCCACATAGAGTCCCGAAGACCCCTGGAGCTGATCGGCGACCGCGTCCATGAGAGCGGTCGGCGAGAACAGCCAGGGCGCCGCCGCAGCCGAAATCCCCGCGAAGGACGCGGCCGCCGCCGCGGCGATCGCCAGCCGGCGCAGCGTGGCGGCGGATGGACGGCGCGCCTTAAGGGCAGGCGAGGGCTTGTTGGTTAAGGCGGACGGCTGCAAGCCCCGGGCTCCGGAAGCTGGTCTCAAGGACATCGCTTGTCGCGGTCAAGGGCGGCGATAAAGTGGCGAAACGCCGAGAGTGCGGGGCGCGCCGCAAAAAAGTGGGTCCATGCATTTTCGCAGCGCGCTCCAAGCTTTTGGAATTGATCGCGTCAGCCGCATTTGGGCGATTCCGCCCGATCGCTGCGCGACCTAGTGATCTTCGGCGCGCGTCAGCTCACTGCGCAGCGCAGCCAGGATTTCCTCGACATAGAATGGTTTTTCGACCATGGCGTGCTCAAGATACGCCTCGGGCAATCCCGCGCGCCCACAGCCCGTGGTGAAGATGAACGGGCAGCCGCGGGCGGCGAGCGCGTCGGCGACCGGATCGATCCTTTCGTGCCCGATATTCACGTCGAGCAGCGCGAGGTCCACGCCGTCCTCGCGCGAGAGACGCACCGCCTCTTCGACGCTGCGCGCCATCCCCGCGATAATCAAGCCGAATTCTGAAAGCGTCTCTTCAAGCGCCAGCGCGATATAAGGATCGTCTTCGACAATGAGCAGCCGTCGCCCGAGCAAAGGATCGCTCGCACGCGGGGAGTCATCGCTCGGGGCCGCCGAGGATGAAAGGTCGGAGCTTGAAACCGACATAGGTGAATGGTGGGGCGGTTTCCCACAGTTGTCTAGCTTTCGCGGGGCGTCTTCGACGAATTTGCACATAACATGGCAAATGTCGCCCAGACCGCCAGAGCGCTCCAGCTTAAGATTGTCAGTCCGCCGCCAATCGGCGCGGCTAAGGGAAATAATTTCCCCGTTAGAAAGACGCGCGCCGCAAGGTCCGCGGCGAACAGCGTCACCCCGGCTTGCAGCGCCAGCGCGATCGCGGCGAGCCAGTTCGCTTGCGGTCGCGGCGTTGCGCGCGCAAGCGCGGCGAGGCCGAGGCCGGCGGCGGCGTGGATCATGAGAAATTGGCTCGCCGACGCGAGAAAGGGACTCGAATCGACATGGGCCGCCGCGGCGGCGAGTGCGACGCCCGCCGCGCCTTGAACGGCGGCGACGGCGGCGATGAAAAAGGACAATTTCAACGGAGTCTCCCTATCGCGCCTGCTGCCAAACGGGTCTTTCGGCTTCAGGCGTCGCCGCCAAAATACAGACGCCCGACGGAATCGACCAGTTCTTCAATGAACCGATCGCGTTCGACGCATTTTTTGGAATCGTTCGACGGGCGCCTCCGGCGAACGCCACCCGCTCGCCTCCCCCGCCGTCGCGCCACGAAGGCGTCGGCGGCAAGGCGGCGCTCTCGCAAACAGGAACGCGGCCTCCTATATTGCCTCGGAGAATTTGCGGGAGTTCGGAATGAGCGTAATGGGCGTCGTGATTTGTCTGGCGATCGCCGCCTCGGCCGGCCTCGGCGTTTATTTGCGCTTGCGACAGATGGCGACGGTTGAGGCCAATCGCGATCGGGTGCCGCCGGATTTCGCGGGTGAAGTGACGCTCGACGATCATCGTCGCGCCGCCGAATATACGATCGCGAAAACCGAGTTTTCCATCGTCGAAACGATTGTCGACGCCGCGATTTCGATTTTGTGGCTGGCGCTGGGGCTCGCGCCGCTCTATGCGGCGATCGCCGTTCTTCTCCAACCGGGCCTCTTGCGCAGCGTTCTGTTCGTTCTCCTTTTCGGCGCGATCGCCGGTTTGATCGACATGCCCTTCGCCGCCGCGCGCGCGTTCTGGCTCGAGGCGCGGTTCGGCTTCAATCGACTGACGCCGCGGACATTTCTTCTCGATCAGGCGAAGACCGGCGCCCTGGAGATCGTCATCTCGGCGCCTTTGCTGTTCGGGATGTTCTGGCTGCTGCGCGCCGCGCCGGACACATGGTGGCTCTTGGCTTATGTCGCCTTCATCGCGCTCGCGATCGCGATGGCCGTGATCTATCCGACGGTCATCGCGCCGCTCTTCAATACATTCAAGCCGCTTGAAGAGGGCGCGATGAAGCAGCGCATGGAGGCGCTCCTCGCCAAATGCGGCTTCGAGTCGAAAGGGCTCTATGTGATGGACGCCTCGACGCGCTCGACGCATGGCAACGCTTATTTCAGCGGTTTCGGCAAAGCCAAGCGCATCGTTTTCTTCGACACGCTGCTTGCGAAACATTCGCCCGACGAGATCGAATCGATCCTCGCGCATGAACTCGGCCACTTCAAATTCGGCCATGTGCGGCAGATGCTGCTGCAGGCGGCGGCGATCGCCTTCCTTGGTTTCGCCGTGCTGTGGCTGGTTTTCGGCTCCGACGTCTTCGCCGGCTGGTTCGGACTGCCGAATGATCCGGGCATCGTGCTCGTCGCGCTGCTGCTGGCGCGCGAGCCGATCTCGCATGTCCTGTCGCCCTTGCTCGCCTGGCGCTCGCGCCGGGCTGAGTTCGAAGCCGATGCTTTCGCCCGCGATCTCGTCGGCAAGGAGCCGATGATCTCGGCGCTGACCCGACTCACGCGCGACAACCTCGCGACGCTGACGCCCGACCCGCTTTACGCGACATTTTACTTTTCGCATCCGCCCGTGCCGGTGCGGGTCGCGCAACTGCGCGCGGCGGGGTAGGGCGGGCGTGGCCCGTCTGTTCGCCCTCGCAGGGCGCGATCGCGTTGATCCAAATCCGGCGGTCGCCGTCGAGGCTCAGGTCGCCTTATTCAACGACACGCGGAAGCGACATCTTGAACGTCGCGCCGCCGCCGGGCGTGTCGTCCACCCAGATTTTTCCCTTTAGCTTGGTCACGAGCTCCTTGGCGATCGCCAAGCCAAGCCCTGCGCCTGAGGCGTCTTCGCGCTTGCGCCAGAATGGTTCGAAAATCGCCTGCCGATCCTCCACCGCAATTCCAGGGCCGTGATCTATCACCTCGATCGTCGCATTTCTATCCACTCGAACCATGACCGCGCCATGTTCTGGCTCGGCGTTGAGCGCGTTGTCTATCAGATTGGCGACGATAGCTTCTATCGCACTTTTATTGCCCTGAACCAGGACGGCGCTGGACGGTCCCAAATACTCGATTTCACGACTGTTGCGGATAGCAAGCAGCGCAGCGTCATCGACCATTGCGCGCACCGATGCGGCGACATCCACGACTTCATCGAGAGGCAATGACTGTTCTTCGGCGCGCGCCTCAGCGAGCAACTGTTGAATGATATGCGAGATTCGCTGAACATCTCGCTTGAGCTGGCTGTCGAAATTTGGTTCGCGCGGCGCGTCAAGGCGCGCGGCAAGCACGGCGACTGGCGTCCGCAACTCATGAGCGGCGTTGGCTGTAAAAAGTCGTTGCCTTCTCGTCCCGATATCTAACCTTTCGAGCGCTTGATTTATCGCACCGACAAGCGGCATCGCCTCGGTGGGGACGACGCTCAACGTCAACCGGTTACCCAGAGTATCCATCTCAATGAGGGACGCTTCATGTGCAACTTGCCGCAGGGGCAAGAGCCCGTTTCGCACGGCGAACCACGCGGTCGCGGTTGACAGCACGATCGCCATCGCGAAATAGGCGGCAAGCAGCTTGATATCGAACGCCCAGGCGTCGATCAGATCGTTCCATTGAAATTTCTGTCCATGCACCGCGACATGCAGCTGTCCGAATGGCGTCCTCATCGGCGCCATGAAGCCTTCGGGCGCAAAACTGTCATCCTCTGGAAGCGCAAAATGAACATGTGTCGGACTGATGCCGACGACGGGAGTCAGAATGGAAACCAGGACTGGGTCTGAACCGGCCAGCGGTTGCTTGAATTTGTCAAACACGGCGACGCGCATGTGCGGCGCACGACGAATCTCGGTTAGAAGCTCTTGCGTCGGCGTAATGCGGACCGTTCCATCTCCGTCGGCGGTAAGCGACGCGATCGCCTGCCGCTGCGCACGTGAAATCGCCAGCGAATCCCATGACGAAGGAAAAACGCCAATTCCCGTCATCGATAGCGCGGTCGAAAGGATCCACCCACAGAAAAAGGCAAACAACTGAGCGACGATAAGATATCCGACAACGCGCGGCGCGAGGGGTAACGATTTCATAATCCCTTCTCCGCGAGCAGATAGCCCCTCCCGCGCACGGTATGAATTTCGACGCGAGCGCCGAGTTCCGACAATCTCCGGCGAAGTCGCGAAACGATCGTTTCAAGGGCCGTATCGCGCACGTTGTCTTCAATTCCATAAATCTCGTCAAGCAACGATTCTCGTGACGTTACTCTGCTAACTCTTTGCACGAGCGTTCTCAGCAGCATCATTTCTCGACGAGACAAATGGATGATCGAACCATCGATCGTTACGTCGTCGGTCTGCAGATCATAAGACAGGGCGCCGACGACAATCGGCGGGCGGGTGTCGCCGCCTGGCCGCCGCAAACAGGCGCGGATACGCGCTATCAGCTCTTCGCCCTGAAAAGGCTTGGTCAAGTAATCATCGGCCCCGGCGTTTAGCCCGGATATTTTGTCGCTCAACGCATCCAACGCAGTCAACATGATGACTCGAATGCCGGGATGCTGGTGTCTGGCCGCCTTCAAGACGGACGCCCCGTCGCCATCGGGCAGTCTTCTGTCCAAGAGAAGCAAGTCATACGCTACTTCGCGAATTGCATCGAGCGCATCGGCGATTGTCGTGACGACGTCGATTTTGAAACCGGAATGAGCAATCAGCGACGCCACCAGACGCGCCATCTCCTTCTCATCCTCGATCAGCAGGATTTTCATCCGCGATACTCCGTGTGCGCCTTGAGTCTACAGCCTGCGCGCGAACCGTTCGTTTATAGAGAAAGCGCATGGAAGACGTCAGCGACGTTGAGCGCTTCATGCGCGCGGACGCGATATAGAGACGCTCTTCTACAGTGCAAAGCTTAGCGACTCACGATGTTGAACCTCGACCGTTGCCGCGCCAACTCGCGCAGGGGAGGCGTTCCGCGCTGCGAGGCGCCTTGTGACCAAAATGTCACAAGGCGCAGTAACTGCCAGCATCAAGCCCATTGACAGGCTGTCGCAAGGTGACCTGGCGTATCAAATATCCCGACTCTTCACTCTCTGAAAGACTTCCATTTGGTCCTGTCAATGCCTCGGAATCATCCGCTTGCCGAACTCAAAAAAGCCGATCCGCGCCGGGCGGTTGTCGGTCTTGCGATTCGATTCGGCAGGCGGATCGGACTTCCCGCATCGAATGTCTTTTCCTGCACGACTGACTTTCGATCGCTCGCGAGATTTTTCCGCTTAGCAGCTTATCTGCAGATTGCCGCCATCGCTCTCTTGCTGACAATCGGTCCGCGCTCTGCGGTCGAATCTCAGGAGTTCCTGGCGGGTGGAAACAGCCTGATCTCATCCACGGATGGTGCAAACTGCAACGCGCAGGCAGGCGGCGAAGCTCCGGCGCGTCCGCGCCGCGCGCACATGCAATGTTGCCTAACCTGCACCGCAGGCGGGCGAGACACTTTAGCTTTTCTCATCGCAGGCATTTGTATCGCCGGATATTGTTTCGCTCGTGCGGCTGAGAGGTACGTCGCCTATTTCACCCGTCGCGGATTCTTTTCTCCCGTCCTGGGGTGGGCCAGTAGTTGGTCGTCCCGCGCGCCCCCTGTGTTTTCCTGACCTGATCGCCTTTCCAAGACAGGCTGCGCCACTCTCAGATCAATTCAGAATTGCGGTTCGCGCCGCATAAGGGGATTCACATGTCCGTCAACACTCTATCGCGCGGCGTCTCCGCCGGAGCGCTCGCCCTCATGTGCTGGTCGACCATTGCCGAAGCGCAACAAAGTCTGCCCACGATCGATATCGGGTCCCGCACGACCGGAAAGCCCCAGCGCACACAGCTCTCGAGAGGCGCCTCGACGGGCGCCCCACAAAGCGCCGTTTCGCAACCGTCGCCGTCGCAGTCTGCGCCTCAGCCGCTCCTGGGGATTCCCCGCCGGCAGGATAGCTATGTCGTCAAGACCACGTCCACAGCGACGAAGATGGCCATTCCAATGATCCAGCTTCCCGCTTCGGTAAAGGTCGTGCCAGGGGAAGTGATTCAGGATCAGAGCATCACCGACATCAAGGGCGCGCTCGAAAACGTCAGCGGCGTACAATCGGCGCAGACGCAGGGCGGCAACGCCTCCTTCACCCGCATTCGCGGCTTCCAGACGCCGCGAATCTTCCGTAACGGATTATTGGCGGTGTCGCCGACCAACTTTACCGATTTCGGCACGTCGAACATCGAGAGAATCGAAGTGATGAAAGGGCCGGACGCGATGCTCTACGGACGCAGCGATCCTGGCGGACTGATCAACCTTATAACGAAGCGGCCGGTCGTCAATCGAATCTACATGGTCCAGCAGCGCTTCGGCAAATATAACGACTATTTTACCGAATGGGACATGGTCGATTCATTGAACGCAGATAAATCTCTCTTCTATCGGTTCTCGGGCGGCTATTTGAACACTGGCGGATTTGTCGATTTCAGCCGCGCCGAACGCGTGCATGTCAATCCGAGCATCGCCTGGCGCCCGGATGAGGATACGACCTTCGTGGCGGACGTCGAGTATTACAATCAGGATTATCGGCCAACGCTCGGCCTGACCGTCAATCCCTTCAAGACCACGCGGCCGGCGGACGTTCCGGTTTCGCGCAACCTTGAAGGGCCGTATGTGCCGCTGTCCAATAACAACAATGTCTTTGTCGGATCGGACTTCACGCACCGTTTCAACGACACGTTCACGTTCAAGCAGCGGTTTCTGGCGGCGTTCCTGCATCATGACGACGCCTACTCCAGTCATGCAGGCGTCGATGCGATCGGCAATGTCCTGAAGAACGCCTTCAGTCAGCAGAATGACTCGGATGTCTACGGAACCAATTTGGATCTGCTCGGGCATTTCGATTTTCTCGGCTCCCATCACGACACGCTGCTCGGATTCGACTATCAGCGCGTCCACTCGATATACGGCAATCAGGGACGCTTCTTTCCGCCGAATCCTCTGCTCAGCGTCAATATGTTCTATCCGTGGACCAGCAACATCTACACCACGATCCCTACGGCCTTTTATGACTGGCAACGCGTGTTTGACCGGCCCCGCTTCCTGAACGATCGCCAAGCGAACCTCACGAACCAGGAAGGTTTCTACTTCCAGGATCACATCACGCTTCTGGACGGCAAAGTGCATATTCTGGGCGGCGGTCGCTTCGACTGGTTCTGGCAAGGCCAGGCGAGAGGCTCCACCGGCGACCTGGCGGAATCCTACATCTTCACTCATCCCTATACGGTCAATCCCTTCGCCGTCGGCAATCCCTTTTCCACCGCCAATCGGCAATACACTTTCTTTGCGCCCACGCGTTTCGACCAGGCCTTCAGTCCCCGCGTCGGACTCCTTGTCCAGCCGGTTCCCTGGGCGAGCTTCTATGGAAGCTGGACGCAGGCGTTCGGACCGAACGTCAACGCCTCGATTGGCGTCGACCAGTTCAACCGGCCTTTCGCACCGGGAAAGAGCGAACAGATCGAAATCGGCGCCAAGGCGGAATGGTTCGAGGGACGTCTGTTGACGACACTGGCGTTATATAACCTCACGAAGACGAATATTCCGGTGCGGGACGTCACATCGCTCGATCCGACCGCGCTCGTCCTGATCGGCGCGGCGCGCAGCCGGGGCATAGAACTCGACGCGACGGGGAAGATTCTCGATAATCTCAGCCTGATCAGCAGCTTCACCTATATGGACGCGCGCGTCACCGAGGACAGCAACACCGATCTGGCGACCACCACGCTCGGACGCCGCCTGATTGGCGTGCCGCGCTATCAGGGCAGCTTCTGGGCGAAATGGGACATCAAGGAGATTGCCGAGCTCGATGGGTTCAGTCTCGGGTTTGGCGTGTTCGTGGTCGGCAACCGCCAGGGCGACGATCAGAGCACCTTCCAGCTGCCCGGCTATGTGCGGCTCGACGCGATGGCCGCATACAAGCTCAAGGTCATGGGCAACGACGTGACCGCGCAGCTCAATCTGCGAAACCTCGCCAACACCCGGTATTTCGAATCCGTGGACAACAACTTCTCGACGCCGAGACTCAGCATCTATCCAGGCGCGCCGTTCAACGCGATGGGCACGATAAGAGTCGCGTTCTAATCGGATCGGAGATGGGGCGGCGCTCGGGCGTCGCCCCGCGTTCTAGGCGAGCCAGTCTCTGGCGGACTCCAGAATGGTCACGACGCCCGCGTGCTTGATCTTCCTCTGCGCGGTGATCGCATAAAATCGCTCACTGACGCCGTCCAGCGTCGCGACATGTTTGACGCCATACTGCTCTTCGACCTGGGCGCGGACGGCGGTCGGGGCCATGAATATCCCGGCGCCCGCGGAGCCAAAGGTCTTCAGCAGGGCGCTGTCCTCTATTTCCGCGACGATCTTCGGAAAGAGACTGTTGGCGTCCAGCCATTGATCGAGCGAACGGCGCAACGCGGTGTTCGACGTCGGCAGCAAGAGCGGGGCGCCATCGAGGCAACGCGGGAAATTCTTCCGATAGCGTTGGTGCAATTCGGGGACTGCAAAGGCCGCCACGCCGCATTCGCCGATCGGATGATTGTAGATGCGCGCATCCGCGCCGCCGGTCGCCGGCCAGTCCGAGAGAACGAGATCGACTCCGTGCACCGGCAGTTCGGCCAGCAGACGCTCGGTCTTGTCCTCATGGCAGACGACTTGACAATGCGCGGCGAGCGCAGATTCGAGCAGACGATACACGATGAGTTTGGGCAGGGCGTTTGAGACGCCGACGCTCAGTCTCACGCTGAGCGCCCCCGCGTGGCCTTTCAACGCGCTGCCGAGTTCGCGGCCGATCGAGAATATTTCGTCGGCGTAGTTGAACACGGTGCGTCCGGTCTCGGTCATCACCAGCCGGCGACCCTCCTTGCGGAAAAGCTGCGCGCCGATCGCGGACTCGAATACCGCGATCTGGCTGCTGATTGTCGGCTGCGCCAGCCCGAGCTTTTCGCTCGCGCGGGTGACGCTTCCCTCCCGGGCGACGTTCCAGAAGTAGAAAAGGTGCTGATAATTCAGACGTTCCATCGTTGCATCGCTTTTCTCGATGTAATTAATTTATATATCCTTATTTTCAATATCAATGCCCTGCGCCATCTTTAGCGCATCAGCGTCACGACAAGGAGGACCGGCATGGCTCATTTCATCGCGCTTGTGGCTTTCGTCCTGGCCGGCGCTGTTTCGCCGGAGATTGCGACGGCGCGCGAATTCATGGACGGCGCCGCCGGACATTGTCTGCTCTGCGACTTTTTCGGGAAATCGAAGGTCGCGGCGGACGCCGACTGCGATCAGTCCAGAATTGGCGCGGTCGAACAGTCGGACGAGCAGGCGGACGACGTCAACTGAACCTTCCGCCCGAGACGCGTTCATCCGATCGCGGATCGAGCGCTGCTTCAATGCAACAGGTTTGAGAGTTCGAACGAGCGGCAGGAGATCGCGATGCAGCGGTTGATCGAAGGTCTACACCACTTCCAGTCGCGGGTGTTCGGCGGTCAACGCGAATTGTTCGAGCGTCTCGCCAAAGGCCAGGCGCCGGAGACGCTGTTCATCACCTGCGCGGATTCGCGCATCGATCCGTGCCTGCTGACCCAGTCGGCGCCCGGCGACCTGTTCATCCTGCGCAACGCCGGCAATCTCGTGCCGCCCTATGGCGCGGTGCGCGGAGGCGAAGCGGCGACGATCGAATTCGCGATCGCTGGCCTGGGCGTCAAGGACATCATCGTCTGCGGCCATTCGCACTGCGGGGCGATGAAAGGCCTGCTCGATCCGCCGCCAGCCGCCGCTTTTCCGGCGCTGAGCGACTGGCTGTCGCACGCCGAAACGACGCGGCGAATCATGGTGGAAAAATACGCGGACCGCACCGGCGCCGAACAGCTCAACGTCGCCATTCAGGAGAATGTGCTGGCGCAGCTTGAGAATCTGCGCACGCATCCGGTCGTCGCCTCGGCGCTCGCTCAGGACAAGCTGCGGCTGCACGGCTGGGTCTACAAGATCGAAACGGGCGAAGTCTTCGTCTACGACCCGACGATCCGCCAATTCGGCCTCGCGCCGACGCCGTCGCAAACGTCGTCACCAAGAGCGCGTGAACGCGTCAGCATCGAAGTCTGATCTGTCGTCGCTTACGCCGAACCGTCAAACCAAAAAGGGGTACGTGGAAATGTCTGTCGAGATTGATGTCGCGCCTTCTCGCCTCTCGACAATCAAAGATGACATTTTCGCCTCGATCGTCGTGCTGCTCGTCGCGCTGCCGCTGTCGATGGGCCTCGCGCTCGTCGCCGGCTTCCCTTTCGAGAACGCCGCCGCTGTCGGCCTCATCAGCGGCGTCGTCGGCGGCATCGTCGTCGGGCTGCTCTCCGGCTGTCCGCTTCAGGTGAGCGGCGCGGCGAATGGCGCGGCTGTGATGGCCGCGGTATTCATCAAGGATCTCGGCTTCGAAGTGTTCGGACTCATCGTGATAATGTCCGGCGCCATTCAGATCGCGGCCGGCGCCCTGCGTTTCGGGCCGGTGTTTCGAGCGGTCTCGCCGGCGCTGATCCAGGGCATGCTGGCCGGCATCGGACTGCTGATTTTCGCTTCGCAGTTTCATGTCATGGTCGACGACACGCCGCCCGGCGCCGGGCAGGAATTCGGCGGCCTCATCAATCTCTGGTCGTTGCCGCTGGCGATCTGGAAGGGCGTCACGATGGAGGCGCATCAGGCTGCCGCCCTTATCGGATTGCTTACGGTCGCCGCCATTCTCTCCTGGCGTCGCTTTGCGCCGCGATGGCTGTCCTTTCTCCCCGCGCCGTTGATCGGCGTGGGTCTGGCGACGCTGGTCGCGTCATTCCTCGCGCTCGACATCAAATTCGTGCCGGCGCCCGACGATCTTCTCGCCGCGGTGAGCCTGCCAACGACGCATACGCTGGGCCGACTTGGAGAGGGCGCGCTGTGGGCGGCCGCGTTGTCGCTCGCCTTCGTGTCAGGCGCGGAATCGCTTCTGACGGCGACCGCCGTCGACGCGATGCAGCGCCGCACGCCGCGAACGCGTTACAACAAGGAGCTCGTCGCGCAGGGCGTCGGCAATCTCATTTGCGGCGCGCTCGGCGTGCTGCCGGTGTCGGGCGTGATCGTGCGCAGCTCGGCCAATGTCGAGGCGGGCGGTCGGACGAGACTCGCCACGATATTGCATGGCGTGTGGATCCTGCTGTTCATCACCCTCGCGCCGGACGTGCTGCGCATCATTCCGGTTGCGAGCCTCGCCGCGGTTCTTGTCTATGCGGGGCTCAACCTCATCAATCTGAGCTTCGCCCGATTCCTGTGGGGCCAGGACCGCATTGAAACGGGAATCTATGCGGCGACGCTGGCGACGGTGGTGGCGACGGACGTGCTGACCGGCATTGCGGTTGGCGTCGGTCTCGCGGTGGCTCGCCTGGTCTATACCTTCACGCATCTCAACATCCGCACCGAGCAGATGAACGGCATGACGGTGATCCACCTGGAGGGCGCGGCGACCTTTATCCGGCTGCCGAAGCTTGCCTCCATATTTGAAGCGTTGCCGCGAGGGGCGCGGGTGCATGTCCATCTCAGCGAGCTGACCTATATCGACCACGCCTGTCTCGATCTGCTGGCCAGCTGGGACGAGCAGCTTCGAAGCGACGGCGGCGAAATGGCGCTCGATTGGGACGCGCTTCACGGCCTGTTCCGGGAACGCGCGCGGGCGGCGCCATCTTCGGCCGTGGCGGCCTGATCCGCCACGCCAGGAGGCGCGGCCTGTGGCGTTTGACGAATCCGGCGCGAGCCGCTTCAATACGCGCAGAATCTGGTTCCTGCGGAGACAGCCGTGCCGGCGCCGACGACTCTCAGAACGAAGCGGTTTGCCGTCTACGGCGCGTCTCTGGCGGGGACGCTTGCGTCCGCCGTCCCCGCGGCGGCTGTCGACGAAGATTTCAGGATCTGGGAAAACGTCACCGCCATAGCGAGACTCGGTTCGATTGATCCAAGTCTTAAGAAATGGCGGCTGTGGCTCGAAAGCCAGGGGCGGTTTCGGGACGATGGCGCGATCGCCGATCAGGCGCTGGGACGCGCGGGCGTCGGCTACGCGCTGTCAGATAACGCCAGCGTCTGGTTCGGCTACGCACATGTCGCAACCTTTCCGGAAGCCGCCAAGCCACAGCATGAAAATCGGATCTGGCAGCAGGTTCTGCTCACCGACAAGGCGACGTTCGGCGACCTGACGAGCCGCACAAGACTCGAGCAGCGGTTTATTCAGAACGTGAATCCCGTCGAATGGCGCCTGCGCCAATTCGTGCGTTTTTCGCATCCGCTTTGGGAGAATGCGCCCCTGAGCCTTGTGCTCTGGGACGAGGCGTTCGTGCGGCTGAATTCGACGACGCCCTCGGCTCGCTTCGGCTTCGATCAGAACCGCGGCTTCGCCGGCCTCGGCTACGCTTTCAGCGAGAAGGCGCGCGTGGAGATCGGCTATATGAACCAGCTGATCCAGTCGCGCGTCGTCTCGCGGCGCGAACAGAAGTTCGATCACCGGATCAATCACATTCTTTCGGTGAGTTTGTTTCTGAATTTGTAATTTCGCTATCGGCCATGCGTGGCGGACTTCTCGGCTTCGAACGCAGCGATAAGTCTTCTGTCCAAACTTATAAGATCGAGACCGCGCGACAATGCAAGCCATGCATATGAGGCGTCGTAGATGGTCAAGTTCCGGCGCTGGGCAAGCGCCAATGCCTCACAAAATCCAACCTCGGCAAATTGGATTCTGAGGCGCAGAAAGATGTCGTAGGCCTCAAAGCAGTCATCAGCTTCTTCAGGATAGCGGCGCGCTTTTGTCAGCGCGACGTTTCCAATTTCGTAACACAGCAAGCTTGGCGCGACGACAACAGAACTCGCCCATGAATCGGCAAGGACGTCGCCTTCCGGTTCTTTGAACAGGACAGCGGCGAAAGCGGAGGCGTCAACGACGATCGAGGAGGGCACGTATTCGCTCGTCGCGCATCTGCCTGACGATTTCGGCCGACTCGCTGCGCGCGCTCAATTTCAGCCCCCGGACGCTATCCCGTATATCGGCCAGCGTCGCGTAGGGCTCCTCGGCGGCAGCCGTCACGATCGCCATCAACTCGCCCTGGAGGCTGCGGTGATTGCGCGCGGCGCGCGCCTTCAGCTTGACGACGACATCGTCAGGCGCATTCTTTATGGAGAGATTGACGGGCATTCTGGCTCCAAAATGGAGACGAAACACATCCATTTTGGTAGCATATGGCGCTCAAAACAAGAAGCGCAAATTCTCGCTCTCACGCGAACTCCATGATCACGGCGTCCACTGCGAGGCTGTCGCCGGGCTTGGCGAGTATCTTCTTCACGGTGACGTCGCGCTCGGCGCGCAGCACGTTTTCCATCTTCATGGCCTCGACCATGCACAAGGCCTCGCCGGCCTTGACCTCCTGGCCTTCGGCCACGTCGATGGTCTTCACCAGACCGGGCATCGGACACAACAGATGCTTGGAGGCGCCGGCGTCCTTTTTTATGGGCATGAAGGAGACGAGTTCGGCCTCGCGTTGCGTATAGACGCGCGCCGTCACCTCGACGCCCTGGTGCGACAGCGCGTAGCCGTTGAGAATCGGCCGCGCCTGCACATAGACCGTGCGGCCGTCGACATCGCCTTCGAGCACGAGTTCGCCCGGACGCCATTGAGTCGAGACGCGATGCGCGCGCAGATCGCCCTCGGGAAAGCGCACGATCAGCGCTTCGCCCTGCGCTTCAACGCATACGTCGAATCTTTGATCGCCCAGCATGCAAACGCGCTCGCGCTGGAATTCGACCGGCTTTCCGCCGCGCAACTGTCCCGAGATTTTGCGCTTACGCTCATTGCCGATGTGGTCCATCAGCGTCGCGATCGCAGCAAGCGTGTGCGCCAAATCTCCCTGCGGCGCCTGCGAGGAAAACCCTTCCGGATATTCTTCGCTGATAAATCCCGTCGAAAGATTGCCTGAGCGCCAGCGCGGACTTTGCATGAGCGACGACAGGAACGGAATATTCTGCCGAATGCCGTCGATCACGAAGCGATCGAGGGCGTCGGCCTGGGCCACGATCGCGCGCAGGCGATCCGGCGCATGCGTCACCAGCTTGGCGATCATCGGATCGTAGTGGATCGAAATTTCGCGCCCCTCGGTGACGCCGGTGTCGTTGCGCACCGTGACGCCGGCTTCACGCTTCTCCTCCGGCGGGCGGTATTTGACCAACCGTCCGATCGAAGGAAGGAAGTTGCGCGTCGGATCCTCGGCGTAGATTCGGCTCTCGACCGCCCAGCCGTTGATCTTGACGTTTTCCTGCTTGAGCTGCAGCGGCTCGCCTGCCGCGACGCGGATCATCTGCTCGACGAGGTCGACGCCGGTGATGAGTTCGGTCACCGGATGCTCGACCTGTAGGCGCGTGTTCATTTCGAGGAAGTAGAAGCTCTTGTCCTGGCCGGCGACGAATTCGACCGTGCCGGCCGAATCATAATCCACGGCCTTGGCGAGGGCGACGGCCTGCGCGCCCATTTCGCGACGAGTCTTCTCGTCGAGCAGCGGCGACGGCGCTTCTTCGATCACCTTCTGATTGCGCCGCTGAATCGAACATTCGCGCTCGTTCAGGTGGATGACGTTGCCGTGCTTGTCGCCGAGCACCTGAATTTCGATATGGCGCGGATTGACGATGAATTTTTCGACGAAGACGCGATCGTCGCCGAAGGAGGACGCCGCCTCCGATCGCGCGCGGGTAAAGCCTTCGATCACTTCGGCGTCGGAAAAGGCGATGCGCATGCCCTTGCCGCCGCCGCCCGCCGACGCCTTCAGCATCACGGGATAGCCGATATCCTTCGCGATTGTGACCGCTTCTTCGGCGTTCTCGATGACGCCAAGATAGCCCGGCACGACGCTGACCTTGGCCGCCGAGGCGAATTTCTTCGACTCGATCTTGTCGCCCATCGCCTCGATCGCCCGCACATTGGGACCGATGAAAACGATGTTGGCTTGCGCAAGCGCAATGGCGAAAGCGGCGCGTTCGGAGAGAAATCCATAGCCTGGATGCACCGCTTCGGCGCCGGTTTCCTTACAGGCGGCGACGATCCTGTCGATCAGAAGATAGGACTGCGCGGCGGGCGGCGGGCCGAGATGGACGGCCTCGTCGGCCATTTCGACGTGCAGCGCGTCAGCGTCGGCGTCGGAATAGACGGCGACCGTCGAAAGCCCCATGCGCTTCGCGGTCTTAATGATGCGACACGCGATTTCGCCGCGATTGGCGATGAGAATTTTACGAAACATTCGCGCCCCGCTGCCCCAATCCCCTCAAGCATATTGGCGCCGCAGACTACGAATTCGCGCGGCGCCTTATCTCCTGCGTTCAGCGCTTTGCGTCGCTTTCTTCGTCAGGCCGCTTCTCCTGGACCGCGTCGACGATTCCGAAAGCCTTCGCTTCCTCCGCCGACATGAAATGATCTCGGTCGAGCGTCCGCTCGATCGTGTCGTAATCCTTGCCCGTATGACGGACGTAGATGTCGTTGAGCTTCTTCTTCACTTTCAGAATGTCTTCGGCATGGCGCTGAATGTCCGACGCCTGTCCCTGGAAGCCGCCGGACGGCTGGTGCAGCATCACGCGCGCATTGGGCAGCGCATAGCGCAGACCGTCGGCGCCTGCGGCGAGCAGAAGCGAGCCCATCGACGCCGCCTGGCCGACGCAAAGCGTCGACACTTTCGGTTTGATGAACTGCATCGTGTCGTAAATGGCTAGGCCTGAAGTCACCACGCCGCCCGGCGAATTGATATAGAGCGAGATTTCCTTCTTCGGGTTCTCCGATTCTAGAAACAACAGCTGCGCGATGATGACCGACGCCATATGGTCTTCGATCGGTCCGGTGATGAAGATGATGCGCTCGCGCAACAGGCGGGAATAAATGTCGAAGCCGCGCTCGCCGCGCGAGGTGTTCTCGATCACCTGCGGAATGAGATATTGGCTGTAGTTTTCGATTGGATCGCGCATCGGGTATCGCCTCTGTCGTCCGGCGCAGGCTCACGCGGCCTCCGCCTCTCTTGGACCCGTCATATATCCGCGCCAGCGCCGGACGCAAAGACAACAATGCGTCATGGCGCCGCGGCTCCGGGCCGCGCCGCGCGCATGCGCCTGAGATGCCGGATTGCCCCCGCGACCCGCCGGCTGCGACAGGCGGCGGCCGGAACTATTCCTCGTCTTCCTTGAACAGCGCTTCGCGGGAGACGGTCTTGTCGGCGATCTTGATCAGTTTGGCGAGATGATCGACGACGCGCTCCTCGTATATCGGGGCGCGCAACTGGGCCAGAGCCTGTTCATTGGTGCGGTAATAGTCCCAGACGGCCTTCTCCTGGCCAGGGAACATGCGCATCCGCTCGATGAGCGCGTCGGTCAGATCCTTCTTTTCAACCGTCACGCCGGCGCTTTTGCCGATCTCGGCCAGAACCAGCCCCAGCCGGACGCGCCGTTCGGCAATCTTGCGGAACTCGGCCTTGGTCTCTTCCTCGGTCTTGCCTTCTTCGGCGACGGGTTGGCCCGCCTGCTGGCTTTCCTGTTCGTGCTGGCCCCAGATATTGGCGAATTCCTGCTCGACGAGACTTTCGGGCAGATCGAAGGAATAGCGGCTGTCGAGCGCGTCGAGGAGCGCGCGCTTCATCTTGCCGCGCGAGGCCTTTTCGAAGTCGGCTTCGAGGTTGCCGCGAACGGCGGTCTTCATCGCATCAAACGACTCGAAGCCGTATTTCTTGGCGAGTTCCTCATCGAGTCCGAGCGTCTTGGGCGCCGAGACGGACTTGACCGTCACATCGAATTCGGCGTCCTTCCCCGCAAGCGATTTGGCGGCGTAGTCATCCGGGAAACGGACCTTGACGAGGCGGTGCTCGCCGGCGGCGGCGCCCTCGAGCTGCGCTTCGAAGCCGGGAATGAAGGCGCCTGCGCCCAGCAGCAGATCGACATCGCCGCCCGAGCCGCCTTCGAATGGCTCACCGTCGAGCTTGCCGGTGAAATCGATCGTCACCTTGTCGCCCATCTCGGCCTTTGCGCCTTCCGGCTTCGCCTCGAACTCCTGGGCGCGCTCGGCGAGAGACTGCAGCGCCTTCTCGATGTCCTCATCCGCCACTTCCGCGACGGGGCGCTCCACGGAAATGTCGTCGAAGGCGCCGATGTCGAACTTGGGCAGCGTTTCGAAAGTGACGACGTAGGAAAAATCGCCCTCGGCCGCGAGCGCGCGCTCGACTTCCTCCTGCCCGCCGGGGAAATCGATTTTCGGCTCGAACGCTATGCGCAGCTCGTTTTCCTCGACGATCTTGCGGTTGGCGTCGTTGACCGCCTCCTGCAACACGTCGCCCATGATGCTCTTTCCGTAGAGCTTCTTGAGATGGCCGATAGGCGCCTTTCCTGGCCGGAACCCCTTGATCTGACTCTTCGCCTGAAACTCGGCGAGCTGCGCGGCGAGCTTGGCGGCGAGTTCGCCGGCCGGCAGAACCACCTTGTATTCCTGCTTCAAACCCTGCGAGGAGGTCTGAGTTACCTGCATCTCGATCGCCTTCTAATAACTGCTGCGTCGTCGGCGCGCGACGACGCGTGTGCGACTGCCACGGGAGGCGGCTCTGGTGCGGGCGGAGGGAGTCGAACCCCCACGACTTTCGTCACCGGAACCTAAATCCGGCGCGTCTACCAGTTCCGCCACGCCCGCGATCGGCGGGAAGGCCGCCTTAATCCCTGCCCACGAATTGGGATCCCTCAAGGCGAAGCCGAGCGATCGACTTCCACTCAAACGATCCTGAACCCTAAAAAGGGCGCATCCCTGCGCGCTTGGACGCGGCGTCGACGCGCGCCAAGCGCGAGCGCGACTCGCCGGGCGACGCTCTATAGCATGGACGCGGCGCGACGCCAGCGCCGCCGGCTAGTTTGGCGCCACTTGGTGATCGGCGCCGTTTTGCCCGCGGATCAGCGTGATCAGCTTTTCGCGCCCTTGCGGGTCGCGCCATTTGGCGTTGCAGAGCGTCGGGCCGCAGACGACCTCCGGAAAATTGTACAGGGCCTTGCCCCCGGCGGTTTTCAAGCCATAGCCGACGTTCGGCCTCCAGCCGCCGGCGATCAGCGACTGGCGATAATCGGAATAGGCTTGCGAAGCCTGTCCCGACGCGGCGGGCGGCAGAAAACAGGCGGCGGCGCTGAACCCGAAAATGGCGGCGGTCAACTTTCTGCGTGGGACGGTCATGCCTTGGGTCTCCTTGCGCTTTTGGCGGTTCTAGCGCTCTCCTAACCGCGCGTGAAGAGTTGGGCGGACATTGCCCTGGCGGCTCGCCTGCGCCATAGCTAGCGCGCCATGTCGAAGCCACTCTCCCGCCGCGCCATGCTGTGCGGCGTCGCCGCCAGCCTGACCACATTGCCGGCGCTGGCGCAGGCGCCTGCGGGCCTGCGCACGCTTGAAGCGCGGCCGGGGAAGGCGTCTCTGTCCGGCGCCCGCGAAACCGCCATTCTGGGTTTCGACGGGACCACGCCGGGGCCTGTTCTGCGTTATAAGCAGGGCGACGAACTCGCCGTGCGCTTTATCAACAAGCTGGACCTGCCGGCGACGATTCACTGGCATGGCCTGCGCGGCGACAATGCGACGGCGGGCGTCGCGCCGCTGACGCAGGCGCCGGTCGCCCCCGGCGCGTCCTTCGAATATCGCCGCAAGCTCGCCGATCCCGGCCTGTTCTGCTATCGGCCGAGCGTCTATGGCGCGACGCCGGAGCTTATGGGCCGCGGCCTCAAGGGGCTGCTCCTCGTCGATGAGCCGACGCCGCTCCCGGCCGACGCGGACCTGCTGCTCGTTCTCGACGACTGGCTGCTCGACGACGCTGGTCAGGTGCTCGGCGGCTTCGACGACCCGGCGACGGCGCGCGGCGCCGGCAGGATCGGCTCCCTGCTCAGCGTCAACGGCCAGGCGGCGCCGGCGACGCAAAGCTTCGCGCCGGGCGCCAGGGTGCGGCTGCGGCTCGCCAATCTCAGCAACGCGCGGATCATGCTTCTATCCGTGGCGGGCGCCCAGCCTTTCGTCATCGCCATCGACGGCCAGCCGTGCGAGGCCTTCGAGCCGATCAAGCGGAGCATTCCCGTCGCGCCGGGCGCGCGCTTCGAACTGATGTTCGACATGCCGGAGACCGAAGGCGCCAAGGCCAGTTTGACTCTGCGCGGGCCGAGCGGCGAGGATCGCGATCTTCTCGTCGCGCAAGCCAAAGGCGAAAAGGCCTTAAAGCGCCAGCCGATCGCCTCGCTCCCGCAAAATCCTGCGCTTCCTCCCGAGATCAAGCTTGCAGGGGCGAGGAAGGTCGATCTCGTGATCGAGCCGCGCAAGGGCGGGGCCGGCCCCGTCTGGACGATCAACGGCGCGCCGACGAAAGCCTATGAAGGTCCCGCGCTCTTCAAGGTCGCCCGCGGAAGCCCGGTCACGCTGGGATTTGTCAACAGGTCGGGCGTGGCGCTCGCGATGCATGTGCACGGCCAGTGCATGCGCCTGCTGCATGATCTCGACGACGGTTGGGAACCCTATTGGCGCAATGGCGTGATCGTTCCGCCCGGCAAGACCAAACACGCCGCCTTCGTCGCGGAATCGCCCGGAAAATGGGCGATCCATGATGATATTCTTGAACATGAAGCGGGCGGACTGGCGACTTGGTTCGAGGTGGTTTGACGCAGGCGCGGCGGACCTCACCAAATAGCAGATTGAAATTAATCCGCTTTTCCGTTTATTCAGACATTTGTCCGATCCTTCACAAGGAAATCTCTTCAACCGAGAGTTGAAATCACTGCCAAATGCAAGTTTAAGCTCAAATGGCGAGTCTGGCGGATCGCGAGGCCGCGTCGTGCGGAGGGTTGCGGCTCGCAAGCGTTCCTGTGTGACCGAGGAGGGTGGCGTTGGCCCTAGATCATTTGAGATGAGCAGCGCGTCGCCCCTCAAACATCCGCCTCAAAACTTTCCCGACTGGCGCTTTGAGCACCTCGACATTGAATACCACGCTCCGACACAATCGGTGTGGATGAATTATCGCGCAGATTCGCCGCATTGTTACACATTGCGGATGCTGCAGGACGCGATCGAATTTCGCGACGCGCTCAGATATCTGATGAGAACGGCAGGCGCCGACTGGCCGATTCGCTATGTCGTGATGGCGTCGAAAAAGCCGAATGTATTCAGCCTGGGCGGCGATCTTGCGACATTCGTGTCGTGCATCAGGAAAAATGACCGGGAGTCGCTGCTAACCTACGCCTATGCGTGCATCGAGGTGATGTATGCTCTCACGTCCGGCTTCGACCTTCCGGTTCTGACGCTTTCCGTCGTGAGCGGTCAGTGCATGGGCGGCGGGTTCGAAGGCGCGCTGGCCACCGATTTTGTCATCGCCGAGGAAGGGTCGCGTCTGGGCGTGCCCGAAATCGCCTTCAACACATTTCCCGGCATGGGCGCGGTGACGTTTCTGACGCGGCGGGTCGGGCCGGCCCGCACCCAGCAGATTATCTCGGCCGGTCGCGTCTATTCGGCCCGCGAGCTTTTCGATCTTGACATTGTCGACGTCGTCGCGGCGGAGGGTGGGGCGCTCAAGACCGCACAAGAATGGATGCGCGATCCGGACGGTTCGAAATTCGAGCGGCGCCGAGCGCTGGTCAAGCATCGAAAGCACTGTTTTCCCATCCGAAAGGAGGAATTGCTGCGCGTCGTCGAGCTTTGGACGGATTGCTCGCTCGCCATCTCCAAACAGGACCTGCGCTATATGGAGCGGCTCGTCTCGGCGCAGTCGCGCCTCTCCGGCCATGGACCGCCAGTTGACAAGAGCGACGCTACAAAAAATCCTCCGTCTTCTGAGCCCGCATTCGCCGGATGAACTCTGATTTTGCTGTACAATTTCGGCATTTATGGCATCATTTTCAGAAGGTTAGGCTCGTTTGAGCGAGGCGGCGATGACGAACCCGGCGGGTGAATCGGCTAGCGAG
>VGDY01000024.1 GCA_016869555.1 Alphaproteobacteria bacterium
CCGCGCTCAACCGAACCACATACTTCTTGACGGCGATCTCCTTCCCGGCCACGAATCATCTCCATCGCTGCTGTGCAGCGACAGAGATTCAGAACTCGCCGTCAAAAGCAATGACGGGGGCCACTAGCTTGGGATCGAAATCGACGCCGAGCAGGGTGAAGAAATCCTCGGCGCATGAGGTGTTTTGAAGCTGTTCGATGACGCCTGGAACGGAGGCCATGCTACTTCTCCTTTAGATAATTCGCGGGGGTTCGGCGGCGCTCGAGCGTTCGCCGTGCGCCGCTCCGTTTTGGGCGCCGCCCTTTACCTTCAACTGAAGATTGGCGAGGCGCGCCTCGAGAAATTCGACACGGTCGACGAGCGCGGCGAAGGCTTCGCCGACCGGGTCTGGGATCAGATGGTGGTTGAGATTGATGCGGCCGCCGAATGTGTGCCGCACGACGTCTCGATGCACGGTTTTCGCCGGAATGCCGACAACTGTCGCATCGCGCGTTACGGACTCGATCACCACTGAATTCGCGCCGATCCGGGCATTTCGGCCAACCGTGATCGGTCCGAGTATCTTCGCGCCGGCGCCGACGATTACGCCATCCTCCAGCGTCGGGTGACGCCTTCCCGGAGACCAGGAAACGCCGCCGAGCGTGACGCCGTGATAGATCGTCACATCGTCCCCGACGATGGCCGTTTCGCCGATAACGACTCCGGCGCCATGATCGATGAAGAAGCGCCGTCCGATCGTTGCGCCCGGATGAATGTCGATGTTGGTCAAGAACCGACAGAACCATGAAACCAGTCGTGCGGAAAACCGATAATCATGCAGCCAGAGCCAGTTCGCGACGCGATGCCAGATGATCGCATGGATGCCTGGATAGGTCAGCAGCGTTTCGAGTTTGCCTCGCGCTGCGGGGTCGCGCGTTTTGACGCAGGCGACGTCCTCGCAGATCAGCCGCCAGACGTTCGGCGGCTGCGCGACGCTGGTGACGACCGTATCGTGGGAGCCCGCGTGTGCGACCTGGGACATCTTGCGCCTCACGACATTCTCAGTTCCGACTGCCGTCTAACATCCTGCCAAATGTCTTTCAGGACATCGTTACTGACGGGTCCCTTACGGTGGAGCGCGTGCGCGCGCACGCGCGCGACGATTCGCGCGATCTCTCCGGCATTGAAGGGTAGCCGCATGACGTCGAGCATGGAGGCGACTGCCGCTGAACCGGAATGCTTGCCGATCACGATGCTATGCGCGCGTCCAAGCAGGCCAGGATCGAGCGATTCATACGTCCGCCGGTCCTTGATCAGGCCGTCGACGTGGATGCCGGACTCATGTGTAAAGGCGTGGTCGCCAACGATCGATTTGTTGACCGGGATCGGCCGGCCCGCCGCCGTCGCTACAAGCTCGGCGACACGCTGCAGTTCCGTCAGCACAACGCCGGTCTCAATGCCGTAAAGCTGCGCCGCCGCAACGGCGACTTCCTCGAGCGGCGCATTGCCTGCGCGCTCGCCAAGCCCGATGACGGTGACTGAGGCGTGCGTCGCGCCCGCCCTGACGCCGGCAAGCGTATTTGCGGTGGCGAGTCCGAGATCGTCATGACAATGGATTTCGATCTCCATGTCGGTCTCGCGCCGCAGATTGGAGATAAGCTCGAAGGTGGAAAAAGGATCGAGCACGCTCAAAGTGTCAGCGACGCGAAAGCGCCTGGCCCCGGCTGCGCGGGCGACGCTCATGAGCTCGATCAGGAAATTCGGATCGGCTCTCGAGGAATCCTCGCCGCCCACCGCTACGTCTAATCCACGTCCGCGCGCATATTCGACGATGCGCCCCGTAAGTTCCTTCGCGCGGTTCCGGCCGCCGCGCAGTTTCGCCGCGATTTGCCGATCCGACGCCGGGACCGAGAGGTTAACCATCGTAACGCCGGACGCAATGGCGGCGTCGACGTCTTCTTGCCGCATCCTGCACCATGCAATAGCGCAGAGCGGCAACTGCGCTTCGATGATCGATCGAATGGCGGCGATCTCGTCCGCGCCCATGGCTGGCGTGCCCGCCTCAAGCTCAGTCACGCCGGCCTGCGCCAGCGCTCTTGCAATCTCGACTTTTTCCTGGCCGGTGAAAGCGACGCCGGGGGCCTGCTCGCCGTCACGCAATGTTGTGTCGTTCAACACGACCTTTTTTGTGCGGGCCTGTAGGTTGAAGGACGCCGCTATTGTCGAGAAGCGAGAAGACATGGACCGAGAAGACATGGACCGAGAAGACATGGACATGGCGTCGTTCAGCCGTTAAAGGCCTGCCTCCGGCGTAGCGCGCAGTGACGATGCGCTCTGTTCGAATCCATTCTCATGTCGAAGTCGCTCACGCGAACGACTTCTGACAACCGCAGGTCGATGAGGCGTTGGGGTTTTCGAAGGTGAAGCCTTCACCCTCAAGGCCACGCCTATAACCGAGCGTCATTCCTTGCAGTCGCGGAACCGAACCGGGATCAATTAGAACGCGGGCCCCGTCGGCTTCCACGACGATGTCGTCAGTGCGCTGCTCCCTGTCGAGATCGACGACATATTGGTAGCCGGCGCAACCGCCTTCCTTCACCAGGATTCTCAGCCCGCCTTCAAGCTGCCCAGCCTTCATCATTGCATCCTTGACGGCGGCGACGGCGGCTTCAGAAAGGACGATCATCGTGGAGCCTCAACGATCAGCGTTTGAGACATGGTCAAAGCAAGCGACATGCCACCGGCGTTTGAGCGCAAAAGCCGCGCCGCCGTCGCCACGCGACAAATGAATGATCAGCATTGTTCGAAAGTTTACAGAAACCGTCTCGACGGAAGCGACGCTTTCAAGCGCCGGGCGGGCTCTTGCCCGGCCGATCGGAACTTAGTCGGCTGATTCCCTCTTCTTCGCCGAAGCAGCCGTGATAATCGGCGCAATTCGAGCACACCGGCGTGGCGCACATCACGAAGCCGTCGTTTTCGCACATCAGGCGGTAGATGAATCGCTTCCAACGCATATTCTTGTCGTTGCGCGCGGCGAGCGAAGCAAAGCGCCTTTCCATCAGCCGCGTCAGTTCGGACCTATTTCGTAATCCCAGATCCTCCCAAAGATGGTTCGGCTCAAGCGCTCTTCGCGCGATCATCGTCGCCAGCCATTCCCCGTCCGCATCCCGCGGCGAAAGATGTTCGAGAAGAATATCGCGGACCAGCTCGGATTCGTCGAGATCGGACGCGCTGGCGGCCGGTCCTTCTTCCAGCGGAAGTGGAAGGCGAGCGCCAAAAAATTTTGAGGTCAGCGCTTCGAGATTTGCCCGGCTCAACCCCAAACGTTCGGTCAAAGCGCCTCCCTCGGACGCAGCGACGGAAATGATGCAGGCAAATATGTGTCGATCGAAATCCGCGTCGGCGTCGATGCGGGCTGCGAACGGCGCAAGGCCTGTCAGCCGACGATAGACATCCGCCGGATCGACAGGCTCATGCTCGGCGAGATCGAGCGACGTCTCGGCGACTTCGATATCTGGGATCACGCGTATGTTCACGGCACGATCCAAAGTGCGCGCGCCGGCCTTCCTTTGGAGAAGGCCGGCGCGGCGTTATGTCGATTACGCGATGGCGGCGAGTTCAGAGGCGGATTTTCCGATCTGGCTTTCGTCGACCGCCTTCATGATGCCGTGCTCCATGAGCATGTCTTCGAGTTCGTCCATGGTAATCGGCGTCGGGATGATGCCCTTGCCCTGATTGGCATGGATTTTCGTCGCCAGATTGCGGTAGTGGTTCGCCTGTTCCGACTCCGGCGCATATTCCAGAACCGTCATGCGGCGCAGCTCGGCGTGCTGAACGATATTGTCGCGCGGCACGAAATAGATCAGCGTCGTGCCAAGCTTCTTCGCCAGCGCTTCCGCAAGCTCCAGCTCCTTGTCGGTCTGGCGCTCGTTGCAGACCAGACCGCCCAGGCGCACGCCGCCGGAATTGGCGTATTTGAGAATGCCCTTGGAGATGTTGTTGCCGGCATACATCGCCATCATCTCGCCGGACATGACGATATAAATCTCCTGCGCCTTGTTCTCGCGGATCGGCATCGCAAAGCCGCCGCAGACAACGTCGCCGAGCACGTCGTAGGACACATAGTCGATGTCCTCGTAGGCGCCGTTCTCCTCAAGGAAGTTGATCGAGGTGATCACCCCGCGGCCGGCGCAGCCGACGCCCGGCTCAGGTCCGCCCGACTCAACGCAGCGGATGTTCAGATAGCCGACCTTCATCACGTCCTCGATCTCGAGGTCCTCGACGCTGCCCGCGTTCGCCGCCAGGCTCAGGATCGTGTCCTGCGCCTTGGCGTGAAGAATCAGACGCGTCGAATCCGCCTTCGGGTCGCAGCCGACAATCAAAATGCGGTGACCCATCTCCGCAAGCGCCGCCAATGTATTCTGGGACGTCGTCGACTTGCCGATGCCCCCCTTCCCGTAAAACGCGATCTGCCGTAGTGACATCTTCGTCTCCTGCTGTGTCCTTCAACCCGCGCCCGTTCCCGGGACGCGCCGTTCCGTGAATGTTAGGAAACTCGTCGCGGGCTACGGGAAGGAACACATCGCTCGGCGTGGCGTAGGCGTGCGTTCAGCCCTCACTCGCGTGACCGTCGAAGCAACCGCTGTGCCAGGAGCGACAATGGCTCACTTATTGTTGAATTTACGAGATTAAATCCGTCTCTCATCCAGCTGTTGGCGCTAGGGTTCGCGCCTTGTTGCGTCCTCATTGGGGATGCGTTCAGACAATTGTTGCGTATCTTACGACATTGTTTCTTTCAGTCTGGAAGATTTCGCCGTTGGAGCGGTCGCTGGATGGAACGCCGATTGCTTGTGAATCTCCATATCGTTGCTTCCGCAGGAGAGCGCCACATGCAGATTGGTGTCGAGACGTCAAAAGCTGTCGATCAGCGCCGCGTTTTCGTCGTGGATGAAGACGAGATTACCCGCGCCGCGTTGCAGTTCATGCTTCATGACGAAATCGAAACGCATGAACTCGCCCAAATAGAGGAAGCCTATGAGAAGGGCGTTGATTGGTTAAAACCAGACGTCATTTTGCTTGGCGCAAGCTTCCTCAAGAGCAGAGGATTGGAGCTGCTCCGCGAAATTTCCGACCATTTCTCGGATGTAAGGATTCTCGTGGTGTGCGAGCTGGCCGACGAAAAGCTCGCTGCCGAAGGCATGAAAGCCGGCGCGCATGGCGCTCTGGTCAAGCCTCTCAAAATTGAGGCCGTTCGCCAAAAGGTTGACACGGTGCTCGGCCGCGGCGGCGCGAAGCCCCTGTTCCAGCTGGGCGCGCTTTAACCTCGCCGTCGCGGAGAAGGAGCCAAGCATGACGCCTTTGCTCGCCGCGAGCGCTAAGGGCCAGTGCGACGAGTTGCGTGCGCTGATCGCGCAAGGCGCGGATCTGCACGCCACAAACGCCGATGGCAATAACGCGCTATGGCTTGCGGCGGCGAGCGGGAGTCTCGAGCCCATGCGGGCGCTGATCGACGCGGGCGTTGCGATCGATCACCGCAATCCCGACGGCGCGACGGCGTTGATCTACGCCGCTTCGGCTGGAAAAGCGGATGCGGTGGCGCTGCTGCTGCGGTCCGGCGCCGATCCTTCGCTGGAGACGGTCGACGGATTCACCGCGCGCGATCTCGCCGCGAATATCGAATGCTTGACTTTGCTGCGTGAGAGGCGCGATCGCCCATGTTCGGATGTGGCCGGCGCGGCGCGTCCGATCGTTTAGGCACGGCGGAAAAAGATATGAAAATCGACGACATCATCGAAAATTTCGCGGTCCTCGATGATTGGGAGGATCGCTACCGCTATGTGATCGAACTCGGGCGCGCCTTGCCGCCGCTTGAGGAGTCTCTCAAGACTGAAGACACCAAAGTCACCGGCTGCGCGAGCCAGGTCTGGCTGTCAATGACAACTGAATATCGCGGCGCACAGACGCCGACGCTGACCATTCTCGGCGACAGCGACGCGCATATCGTGCGCGGGCTGGTGGCGATCCTGATCACGCTCTGCTCGGGCAGAAGCGCAGCGGACATATTGCAAACCGACCCGATGGCGCTTTTCGAACGCTTGGGTTTGAAAGAGCATCTGACGCCGCAACGATCGAACGGTTTCCGTTCAATGGTGGCGCGCATACGCGCCGAGGCGCACGTCGCCCAAGAGGCGGCGCGCGCGGTTTCATGAGGCGGTCGCGCGCGCCTTCTTCAAGGCCCGACGCCATTCGCCGTCAGCGCGTCAGGATCATGACCAGACGGTCGACGCGGCGGCCCTCTTTGAGATGCGACGTGAAGATTTCGTCGACGTCTTCCGGGCTCGTCGGCCGGTACCAAATGCCTTCCGGATAGACGACCATTAATGGGCCCGCGGAACAAAATCCCATGCAGCCGGCGGCGGTGAATCCGATTTCGCCGCCGCCCTCGGCTTCGACGCGCTTGCCCAGACGATCCCATAGCGGCTGTGCGCCGTTTGCGCCGCAACTCCCGCGCGGATGCGTCGGAGGTCTTTGCGTGAAACAGGCGAAGACGTGACGTTTGTAAAGTTGTGGAATCTCGAATTCGTCATCCGCTTCTTCCGACATTGCACATTCACCTCTTGACGACGCGCCTCGCGCTTGGACGCGCAATTTTCCTCAAGGATTTATTGAGGCGGTCGCACAAATCGAAGCAAGTTCCAGTCCAAACCTTCTCAATTGGCGCGCGCTTTGCTTGATCGAGAAGAAATCGACGCGCCAACACGATGGCGCGATGGCAGTCGATGCGGACGCGCGGTTCATCGTTGTAGAAGTCCCGAACCGTCCGCGCCCTCGCCAAGAGACGGAAGAAAGCAGTGGAGACACAGATCGTGCCGCGATCGGCCGTTGAGACCGCCAGCGGCGGCGACGCGGGCTCAAGGCGCCGGCTAGAGGCGAAAGAGCTCTATGAGGCGGTCGTCGCCGCGTTGCGAACAGTGTTCGATCCGGAGATTCCGGTGAACATTTATGATCTTGGTCTGGTGTATAGAGTCGACATTGTCGATCGGCGTCATGTCGATGTCGACATGACATTGACCGCGCCGGGGTGTCCCGTCGCCGGCGAGATGATGAACATGGCGAAACGGGCGATCGATGGCGTAGAGGGCGTCGAGAGTTCCAAGGTCAATCTGGTCTTCGACCCGCCGTGGAGCCAGGACATGATGTCGGAAGAAGCGAAGTTGGAGCTCGGCTTCTTTTGAAGTCGCGGCGGCGTTGACCATTGTCAAAGGCATGGAATTCGCAACGCCGCGTCGTGAAGAGACGGCTGCTGACCCGCTCCTTCGTGGAAAGCATCGCCATTGTGAAGATGCGAGGTTGCGATCATGGTTGAACTTACCTCTCAAGACGGACACTGCTTCACAGCCTACCGGGCTGATCCGGCCGAGACGCCAAAAGGCGCGATCGTCGTGCTCCAGGATTACTTTGGCGTGAGCGAGCACATTCGGAAGGAGGCGGACGCCTTTGCCGCGAAGGGCTACGTCGCGATTGCGCCGTCGCTCTTTCAGCGCGCGCAAAAGGCTGAAGCCGCAAACGCCTCGGAAGGCGCCGAGATCGCGAAATCGGTCCCGATCGAAGCGGCGTTGCTGGACGTCCAGGCGGCGGTGGACTCGGTCAAGAGCACGGGCAAGGTCGCGCTCGTCGGATACAGCTGGGGCGGATATGTCGCTTACATATCCGCAAACAGGTTGCAGGACGTCGCCTGCGCCATCGGATATTATGCGGCCGGGCTGACCGACGAACATTCGGAGAAGCGCAAAATTCCGACGCTGCGGCACTTTCCGGAAGAAGACGCCTCAACGCCTCTGGAAGGTATGACGCAGTTTCGGGCGACGCGGCCGGATGTCAGCGCTTATTCCTATCCCAAGGTGAAGGATGGATTCAATTTTGCGACAACCGAGAATTTTGACGCGGAAGCCGCCGAGCGAGCCAGCGAACGCACATTCTCTTGGATTTCGCAGTTTGTCGAAGGTCAGCCGCCCGTCACACTGAAGAACGCCGGCGCCTATGCGCAGGCCAAGACCGATAAGAAAAAGAAGAAGAAGGAAGACGATATGGGTCCGCCCATGGAATGAATATCTTGAAAGCCGGCGGCGTCTCGCCGCGTCATCCAGATTGAAGCAGACAGATGGCCGACGCTATTCTTCTTTCCGATCGCGGGTTGATCGAGATAACGGGCGCGGACGCGACCGAATTCCTGCACAATCTCGTCACCAACGACATTCGCTCTCTGCGCCGAGGGGAGGCGCGCTTTGCCGCGCTCTTAACCCCTCAGGGCAAGATTATCTCTGATTTCTTTGTGTATAGGGAGCAAGGCGCGGCGGGAGATCGATTGTTGCTCGACTGTCCGCTTTCGCTGACGGACGAACTCCTTCGACGATTGGCGCGGTATCGGCTGCGATCGAAAGTCGAATTCATCGACATGACCGCGGCTCATGAAGTTGTCGCTTATCTCGATCGGGCGCCGACCGACGACAGCGTTGTCGCGGCGGCTCTTGATCCGCGTTCGCCCGACATGGGATGGCGTGCGATTTATCCGCAAAGGGGCTGCGGACGCTCGCGGTGACCGCGCGATCTATGAGGCGAGAAGAATCGCCGCCGGCATTCCCGATGGGCTTGTCGATTTCGATTACGGCGGGGTTTTTCCTCACGAAGCGAATATGGACCGTCTTTCCGGCCTGGACTTCAAAAAGGGCTGCTATGTCGGCCAAGAAGTCGTGTCGCGCATGCAGCACCGCACGACAGTGAGAAAGCGGGTCTCGCGATTCACCTCCAGAAGCGCAGCGCCCGCGCAAGGATCGCAAGTCTACATCGGCGGCGTCGACATCGGCGTGACGGGTTCTCGCGCCGGCGCCGATGGTTTGGCGCTTATCCGCATCGACCGGCTCTCGGAGCTGCTCGACGCCGGCCATACGGCAGAAGCCGCAGGCGTAGCGCTCGACTTTCACCCTCAGTCCTGAACAATTTGGATTGAGCAGACTTCGCGCGCCCGCCGGATGCGCCGTGTCTCGGCCTTTTACGCCTTTGCGCTTTGCTTATGCGGAATGTTCTCCTTGTCGAGGAGCGCCGCCAATTCTCCGGTCTGAAACATCTCGCGGGCAATATCGCAACCCCCGACAAATTCGCCTTTGACGTAAAGTTGCGGGATTGTCGGCCAATTCGAAAAGGCCTTTATGCCTTCACGAATTTCCCCGTCCGCCAGCACATTTATGGCGTTGTAGGATGCGCCGATCTGGTTGAGGATTTGGACGACCTGCATCGAGAAGCCGCATTGGGGCGCCTGGGGCGTGCCTTTCATAAATAATACGACATCTGCGCTGTCGATCACTTCTTTGATTCGGCTAAGGGTGTCAGACATCTCTTGCTCCCGCATGAGTTCCGTTTTGAGTGACTATGGCGCTTGCGTTGTCAGCGCCAATGCGTGCAGCTCGCCGCCAAGTTTGCCGGCCAGCGCCGCATTGACCAGCTGGTGTTGGCGCACCCGGCTCAGTCCCGTGAAGGCCGAGGAGGTGACGGTCGCCGCCCAATGATCATTGTCATCGGCGAGAGCCGTCAATTCCACCACCGCGTCCGGTAGCGCCGCCTTGATCATGTTTTCGATATTCTCCGCAGACATCGGCATGGGGATTCCTTCCGGGTGAATTGTTCGAAACTTGACAATCCTTGCCAAATCGATCCGCGCTTGGTGCGATCAGGAAGCAATAAGGGCGCCTGATTGTTCCGGCGCATTTTTTTGCAAACTGCGACTCTCGGCGCTATTGACCGAATATTGGCGAACGATAGGGTCGCGCCGTTTGCCTGAATGGCCAAACAACATAAGAAGCGGGGGTAGGAAATGATCCGTGAATTTCAGTACAAGGGCGAAACCTTCAGAGTGAACGCCCACGGCGCCGAAGGTCATGAAGAAGTGTTTATCATCCATATCGTCGACGGCGAGGAAATGGGCGAGATATCCATCGATCGCATGACCGAGGAAAACGACACGAGCGCTCCCATCGATGCGATTTGCGTCATGCTGTGCGACAAGCTGATCGCCGAGCAGGAAATCCAATGCGCGGATACGTCCGCGGCCTTCGCATGGGTTGAGGGCAAGCGTCTGCGTGACGTGCTCCCGAGCAATGACTCTGCCGCCGCAAATTGATTGAGAGGATCGACATTCGGTTGCGAGCTTGGATAGTTTTGCTGTGTGGCAGGGGGCGTCGATCCGCGCGATTCGCGCTCCCTGCGAGCTACTGGTCAGCTGGGTTCCCCAAGACTCTGAAAGCTGACGGGAAAGCGCACATTGGCCATCATTACGCTCTGCTCCCCCGATACGGATACTATAATTGACAGGCCGCGGAGCAGCTCCGCTGTGCGAAGGACTCTGAGCTTCTCGCGCGACGAGCCGTACGATCAGGGCGCCGATCGTCGCTCTGTCGTCGCTCGGCGGAAAGCCTTTCCATGCAAGCGGCGTTCGCGGCGGGGGAAGAATTGGTTCCCGGCGCGGATTTGGCCTATAGTCGGCGCATCCGGTCGAGGACGATCATCGCCTATGTTTCGCGTAACCCGCCGTGTCCTAGTGGCATTTGCTTATACAACGGCTGCCGCATGCCTTGCCGGATGCGCCAGCACGCAGACGTCGCCGACGCTCAGCGTCTCCGCCGTTGCGCCTCCGCCTCCGAATGATCCTGTCGAGCAGGCGGGGCCGGAGGAGGCGGCGACTGTTCAAGGCGGCGATTTCTACGCCCAGACGAAAGACGCCGGATTTAACGTTCCAGCGCTCAAAGCTGGCCAAGTCGATGCAGCCTTCCTGCGCAAGAGCGTCGCCTATTCGACCAAGGAAGCGCCAGGAACGATCGTCGTCGATCCGGCCAGGCACTACCTCTATTTTGTCGAGGCGGGCGGCCGCGCGACTCGTTACGGCATCGGAGTCGGGCGCGAGGGATTCGCTTGGACGGGCGAAGCGACGATCAAGAGCAAGCAGGAATGGCCTGACTGGTACCCGCCGAGGGAAATGATCGAGCGCCGGCCGGACCTCAAGAGGCAGCTGGTCGAGTTGCAAAGCGGGCTCGGGATGCATGGCGGTCCCGGCAATCCGCTGGGAGCGCGCGCAATGTATCTCTGGCAAGGGGATAAAGACACGCTGTTTCGAATCCACGGCACGAATGAGCCGTGGACGATCGGAAAGAGCCAATCGTCTGGCTGTATCCGAATGATCAATCAGGATGCGATGGACCTCTACCAGAAGGCGGCGATCGGCGCCCGAGTCGTGGTGCTTTCCGCCAATGTCGCGCATCGGTGACCTTGAGCTAAGGTTCGCAGCGCGCGATGGCATGCAGACTTAGCCGCGTCACAATTTTTGCGATGCGCCTATTTCGTGCAGCGCTCGGACAGAAATCTTGCGTCGATCGTAAAGCCGGAGCGCGCCTCGCGCGCCGTGGTTCTCGACTGCGCCCGATACCAGTTCCGGAAGTCGCCCGTGAAGAGAAGACTGGTGACGTCACGCGAATTCGTTGGACCACATTCGATCGTGACGATGGTCTGATCTTTCGCCTGCGTGACTGACGGCTTGGCGCAATTTTCGTCCTGGGCGCCGATGATGCTGTCGCCTTCTTCAATGCAGACCTCATTGGTCTGCATGCCGATCTCTGGCGCGATCGTTGAAATCCGCCACAGGCCGGGACGGCGCTTTGGAAGTTCATCGCCCGCTGCGCATGCAGACGAAGCCGCGCTCGCAATCAGCGAGAGCGAGAAGACGATGCCGAATGGCGAGAGTCGCCGCAGTTTCATCGCAACTCATTATCGCGAAACGCTGCGACGATCCATGACCGGCCGTCGCTTAAATCGCAGCCTGCCGATCTTTCCTGCTCTGCGCAAGATATTGTCCTGTTGCGTCCTTGATTCCGTCGAACATAGGCTTCGAGCGCTGACATGCGATTGGAGTTCGACTGATGAGCCTATTGAAACGAGCGCTGATCGGTCGCCGCCTTGCTCGTGTCGCGAGCGCTATGCTTTTCATTGCCGCGGCGGCGCAGGCGGTCGTCGCCGCCGAACGATCGCGCGCGCAGGTCGAGGAGACGCTCGCCGAAGCGCGCGGCAAACCGATCGATCTTGCCAATCTTGATCTCTCCGGCCTCGACCTTTCGGGTCTCGACCTACGCGGCGCGGATTTCTTCTCGGCGACTCTCGCGGGCGCAAAACTTGCCAAATCCGATCTCTCCGGGGCGAATTTCACGCGCGCCGATCTGCAGAACGTCGACTTCTCGGGCGCCTTGATGAAGACCGCCATGCTCTATGCCGCGCTTCTCGACGGCGCGAACTTCACCGGCGCCGATCTTTCCGATTCGCGGATCATCGGCGGTGGAACGCGCGTGAACTTTCGCAACGCCAAGCTGATCGGCGCCGATCTCGGCGCCGATCCGGCCAATCAGGGAATGGTTCCCGTCCGCTCCGAACTACCGGACGCCAATTTCGACGGCGCGGACCTTACGCGCGCCAATCTCACGCATGCGGTTCTTACCGGCGCGTCATTCACTGGCGCCGTCGTCACCGGCGCCCGGTTCGACTACGCCGTGCTCGACGGCTCCAACCTGTCGCTCGGACGCTGACTCCCTGGTCGCTGATTGCCGGTTATTCCTGCCGCAGGCACGAATATTTCCTGACGACGCGACGAGAGAGCTGGATTAAGAGCGCCCAACCCTTCAACATGCCTTGGCATCATGCACGTCAATCGCCTATGGACGGTTCTATCGTCGCCAGTCGCTCTATTGGCGTGCTGGACGATCGGTCCCGCAGCCTGTGCAGGCGACATTGAACGCGGTCGTTATCTCATTGAAGCGCTGGCGGCTTGCGACAATTGCCATACGCCGCGCGGCGCCGCCGGCTATGATTTCTCGAAGCGCTTCTCCGGCGGCGCGCAGACATTTTCGGACAAATCCTATGTCGTCCGCGGCTCCAACATCTCGCCCGACAGCGAGACCGGCGTCGGGGCATGGACCGACGAAGAATTGCGCGCCGCCATCGTCGACGGCGTCGGACGCGACGGTCGCCTCGCGCCGGTCATGCCGTCGGACTCGTACAAGGCGCTGACGGCGGGCGATCTCGACGCCATCGTCGTCTTTCTGCGCTCGGTCGCGCCGGTCCGCGCGCCGCTCCAGGAGCCTCAGCAGCGGCGCGGGGAATGGGCGCCTCACCCGATGCCCGGAACGGCGGCGGCCTTCGATGACGGATCTCTCGCCGACAATAACGCGCGCGGCCTCTATGTCGCGTCGCTCGCTCGCTGCATGTCCTGCCATAGCGAGGAGCTCGACGGCGCGCCCGATTATCAAAATCGCCTTGGGGCAGGGGGAAAAGTCTTTCGAACCCCCACAGGCGTCGCCGTCGCCTCGAACATCACGTCGCATCCGACGAAAGGCGTCGGCGCCTGGTCGGACGACGAATTGAAGCGCGCGATCACCGAGGGCGTTTCCCGCGACGGGACTTCGCTCAAGCCGCCGATGTCGACGCTTGCCAAGGCGCATTTCTCGAAAATGTCGGCTGACGATCTCGACGCGCTCGTCGCCTGGATACGGACCATCCCCCCGAAGGAATGAGCTAACGCGGCTTCGCCGCCGCCTCGCGGATCGCCTCGGCGAGTTCGCCTTCGAATAGCAGCGCCGAACCGTAATGCGTCTCGATATCGAAGGGCCGCTTCTGATTCATGTCGAGCGACGCGCTGTGCATGGCGATCAGACGGCCC
This sequence comes from Alphaproteobacteria bacterium, assembly GCA_016869555.1. GTDB lineage: Bacteria > Pseudomonadota > Alphaproteobacteria > Rhizobiales > Beijerinckiaceae > Methylocystis. The sequence goes on from VGDY01000024.1 coordinate 13,730, forward strand.
TCCTCGGTAAAGAGGCCCGAACCCGAACCGCCATAGCCGTCATTGCAGTCGTGACGCGCGCGGCGCATGTGACCTTCGGTCGGCTCGTCGACGCGATAAATGTCGCATGACTCAGTTGTCGCCGCGAGACGCGTATTGGAATGTCCCGCCGGCGAGACCATCCTCACTTTGAAGCGCGCGCCGGTGGCGATGTCGCTCACGTCAGGCGTGGGCTGGGGTTTCACGCTTTCGGGCGTCGGCTGCAGCAGGCGCAGCAACGCCCAATCGTCGGTGATATGCAGGCCTTTCGACTCGACGGAAGCGCCGATGCGCAGACTGTCCGCGTCGAAATAGTAATCGCCGCCCGCGATCCTGAAGAAGCAGTTCGTCACTGGATGGGTTGGGACGAGGCGCCGATCGACGAAATTATGCGCATTCATCACAACGAGATCATGCGAAGCGATGAGCCAAGCGGCCGCGGCGCGCTCGAGCGTTCCGAAATCGGAGTAGCACATGAGCACGCCCGCGCCGGCGAAACGCGCCGCGTCCGCCTCCGTCATCGCCTTTCGCCTGTCGTTCGGGTAGAGCGCCGCGAGCGCGGTCTGCGCGCCAAGGCGCGCGAGCGCCGCGCCGATGAGCGTGAGCGCAACCAGCGCAAGGACGCGCCTTGCGGGTGACGCGCGTAAGCCGGTCCGAAACCACGCGTAACGATGAGGCGCAGGCGACGTTCTTTGCGCGAAAGCTTCCGACATTCGAACTCTAGGTGGCGTGGAGGTTCGTCCTCAACAAAGTCTGCCCGCGATTCTGCGTCAAGCCTTCGCCGGAGAAGGAAGCATCGGGAACAAACATGCCGATCTTTCCCGAGACACATTACCGATAAATCGTGGAGACTCGGCCTTGCGCTTAAATTTATATGCCCCCGGATCGTCTCTCGAATATGCGCCGACGCGCAGCGGGAACAGGCGACCTTCAATGAACCTTGACGGCCGCATTTCAAGCCGTCTATCTGCGAGGCGACGTCGCCGTCAAAGAAGCCATCAAGGCGTCCGGGCGTCGTTGCAGGAGGACTCGTCCATGAGGAAACTGCTGAATTCCGTGTCCCTGTTGTCCGTGCTGCTCGCCGCGCCGGTCGTGACGATGTCCGCCGCGGTCGCCGAAGATAAACTCGAAGCTCTGACGAAGAGCGAAAACAACTGGGCAATGCAGGGCAAGAACTACAGCTCCAACCATTACAGCACGTTGACCCAGGTCAACGCCGACAATGTCAAGAATCTGAAGGTCGCCTGGTCCTTCTCGACGGGTCTGCTGAGCGGTCATGAAGGCTCGCCGATCGTCGTCGACGGCAAAATGTATGTTCACACGTCCTTCCCCAATAATACCTTCGCGCTCAACCTCGACGATCCGACCCGCATTCTCTGGCAGCATAAGCCCAAGCAGAACGCCGCCGCGCGCGCCGTCGCCTGCTGCGACATCGTCAATCGCGGACTCGCCTACTGGCCCACCGATGGCAAGACGCCTTCGCTCATCGTCAAGACGCTGCTTGACGGCCATGTCGTCGCGCTGAACGCCGACACCGGCGAGGAAGTCTGGAAGATCGAAAACTCGGACTTCAAAGTCGGCTCGACGCTGACCGTCGCGCCGCATATTTATAAGGACATTGTGCTCATCGGCAGCTCGGGCGCCGAGCTCGGCGTTCGCGGCTACATGACCGCTTATGACGTGCGCACCGGCGAGCAGAAGTGGCGCGCCTACGCGACCGGTCCCGATTCGGACGTGCTGATCGGCGACGACTTCAACAAGGCCAATCCGCATTACGGCCAGAAGGGCCTTGGCACCGCGACCTGGGAAGGCGACGCCTGGAAGATCGGCGGCGGCACCAACTGGGGCTGGTTCGCTTACGATCCGGGCACCAACCTCGTCTATTACGGCAGCGGTAACCCGGCGCCGTGGAACGAAACCATGCGTCCCGGCGACAACAAGTGGACCATGACGATCTGGGGCCGCGACCTCAACACTGGCGAGGCGAAGTTCGGCTATCAGAAGACGCCGCATGACGAATGGGACTACGCCGGCATCAATTTCATGATGCTCAGCGAGCAGAAGGACAAGGATGGCAAGCCGCGCAAGCTGCTGACCCATCCCGACCGCAACGGCATCGTCTATACGCTCGACCGCACCGACGGCACGCTGATCTCCGCCGACAAGATCGACGACACGGTCAATGTGTTCAAGAAGGTCGATCTCAAGAGCGGCCTGCCGGTGCGCGATCCGGAATATGGCACGCGCATGGACCACCTCGCCAAGGACATCTGTCCTTCGGCGATGGGCTATCACAACCAGGGTCTCGACTCCTATGATCCGACCAAGGAGCTGTTCTTCCTCGGCGTGAACCATATCTGCATGGACTGGGAGCCCTTCATGCTTCCCTATCGCGCCGGTCAGTTCTTCGTCGGCGCGACGCTGAACATGTTTCCGGGTCCGAAGGGCGATCGTCAGAAGGCTGAAGGCCTCGGCCAGATCAAGGCCTACAACGCCATCACTGGCAAGTTCAAATGGGAGAAGATGGAGCGCTTCGCCGTTTGGGGCGGCACCGCCGCGACCGCCGGCAATGTCGTGTTCTACGGAACGCTCGACGGCTTCATCAAGGCCCGTCACAGCGACACCGGCGAACTCTTGTGGAAGTTCAAGCTTCCGTCGGGCGTCATCGGCCATCCGATCGTCTATCAGCACAAGGGCGTCGAATATCTCGCCATCATGTATGGCGTCGGCGGTTGGCCGGGAGTCGGTCTCGTGTTCGACCTCCAGGATCCGACGGCTGGTCTCGGCGCGGTCGGCGCCTTCAAGCAGCTCGCCAACTACACCCAGATGGGTGGCGGCGTGATGGTGTTCTCGCTCGACGGCAAGAGCCCCTACGACGATCTGAGCGTCGGCGAATACAAGGCGAACTGATCGCCTGCCGTTCCCTCGATCTCTTCCCGCCTGAGGCGGTTGCGAGACGCCTGTTCGGACGCGCCCCCGTGCGTCCGAACAGGCGATCGGAACGATCACGGAAACAGAAAAATGTCGCGGATCACTCGGTTGTCCCTTCGTTTCGGCGGCGCGCTTGTTATCGCTCTCGCGGGCGTTAACGCGAGGGGCGCATCCTTTGGCGGCTCCAGCGACGCCGTCGCGCCCTCGCCAATGGCCGAGCAGGCGGCGCCGGCCGATCCCAATGCGCTTCGCATCTGCGCGGCGAAGAATCAGCCGCCGTTGTCGATGGAAGACGGCTCCGGACTTGAAAACAAAATTGGCGTGGCGCTTGCCGAAGCCATGCATCGCAAGGCGCTATTTGTGTGGTCGCAACGGCCGGCGATCTATCTCGTGCGCGATTCTCTCGACAAGGCGCTCTGCGACGTCATCATCGGCCTCGATACGGGCGACCCGCGCGTGGCGACGTCAAAGCCGTACTATCGAACCGGCTATGTCTTCGTCAGCCGCGCCGATCGCGGTCTCGACATCAAATCCTGGTCGGATCCGCGCTTGAAGAAGCTTGGCCACATCGTCGTCGCCTTCGGGTCTCCAGGCGAAGCGCTGCTCAAGGATATGGGCCAGTACGAAGACAACATGGCCTATCTCTATTCGCTGGTGAATTTCAAATCGCCGCGCAACCAATATACGCAGATCGATCCCGCTCGAATGGTCGGCGAAGTGGTGAGCGGCGCGGCCGATATCGCGGTCGGATTCGCGCCGGACGTGGCGCGATACGTCAAATCCTCGACCGTTCCCCTGCGGATGACGCTGATCGAAGATGACGCTGCAAAGAGCAGCGGCGAAAAGGCGCCGCAGCGCTTCGACCAATCGGTCGCGGTGCGGCGCGACGACAAGGCCTTGCTGACGGAAATCGACAACGCGCTCGTCGCGGCGCGGCCGAAGATCGATGAAATCCTCAAGGCGGAAGGCGTTCCCCTTCTCCCCGTCACCCAATAGATGCGCGGCGCACCAACGAAACAGGACGAGAATAAGTGTTGAAAAGAAAAGCAAGCATTTCGGTCTATCTCATCAGCGCCGCGGCGAGCCTTGTTGCGCTCGGCGCCATCGCCCAGACCGCAGGGATTACGTTTCGCAACACGATCACCGGCGAAGTGCTCAAATTCGATGATGCGCTGCCTGAAGGAAGGGACACGGCGGGCGTCAAGCAGTTCATGGCGACCGGCAAGAATCCCTATAACGAGGATGCAAGCTGCCTCAAACAGGGAGAACAGCTCTTTCTGTCCGCCTGCTCCGGCTGTCACGGCCACCTCGCCGAAGGAAAAATTGGCCCCGGCCTCAATGACGCCTATTGGACCTATCCGCAGAACGAAACCGACGAAGGTTTCTTCTCGACGATCTACGGCGGCGCGCAGGCGTCGATGGGGCCGCAGTATGAGAATCTGACGCTCGACGAAATGCTGAAAGTAATGGCCTGGATCCGTCACCTCTTCAAGGACGCGCCAGAAAAGGCGGGCTGGCTGACCGACGAGCAGCGCAAGCAGTTCAAGCCCTACGCCGGTCACGAGACGCTGCCCGAAAATCCGCCCGGTCAATGCCAGCCAAAGGCGAAGTAAGTTCTACGCCGCCGTTGCGGGGGCGCAAACATGGAGGCGCAAGCCTCCAAAAAAACGGAGGAAGCAGGGATGCGTAAGATTCATTTCGCCGCGGCGCTTGCCGTCGGCATGTTGTTTGGCGCCGGCGGCGCCCTCGCCTATGACGGCACCAAATGCAAGGCGCCGGGCAATTGCTGGGAGCCGAAGCCCGGCTTTCCGGACAAGGTCGAGGGGTCGAAATACGATCCCAAGCACGACCCGAAGGAAATCGCCAAGCAGCAAGCGTCGGTCCAGGGCATGGAAGAGCGCAACAAGAAGCGGGTCGAGAATTTCAAGAAGACCGGCAAGTGGGAATATGACGTGAGCAAGATCGCTCAATAGGTTTCATCGCGATGAAATGATCGCGATGAATCCAGCGGCCACGATCTGGAGCCGGCGCATTCGACAACGGCGCAGCGGCCCCATTCCCGAGATCGTGGCCGCCTTTTCCATTTGGCGGGCTAAGGTCAGGCTTTGAACGCTAAGTTGCATGTCGTCGAGAAGCTCGCCGATTGGCGCGAGCGCGCCCTGGAGTTCGAGCGGGAAATTCAGAAGGCCGTTCTCGGCCAGGCGCGCGTCATCAGGCTTGTGACGATCTGCATATTTGCGCGCGGCCATGTGCTGATCGAAGGCGACGTGGGAGTCGGCAAGACGACGCTGCTGCGCGCGGCGTCGCGCGCGCTCGGCGGGGATTTCGCTCGTGTCGAGGGCACTGTCGACATGATGCCGAGCGACATTCTCTACCATACTTACCTTGGCGAAGACGGTCGCCCGCGGGTCGAGCCCTCCGAACTGCTGCGTTTGGCCGAAACGCTGCCGGTCTTCTTCTTCAACGAGATCAACCGCGCGCGTCCGCAGGTTCACTCGCTGTTGCTGCGGCTGATGGCCGAGCGAAGCGTCTCGGCGTTCAATCGCGTGCATCATTTTCCTTATCTGAGCGTGTTCGCCGACCGCAATATGGTGGAGCGCGAGGAAACATTCGAACTGCCGGCGGCCGCCCGCGACAGATTCCTCATGGAAATTCCCATGGCGGCGCCGGATGATGAAGACGCCCGCCGAAGGCTCGTCTTCGATCCGGCGTTCCATGACACGGAAACCCTGATCGAACGGGTGAGTCCCGGTTCATTCGACTATCGCAGGATTCCCGAAGTCGCCGGCGTGATCCAGACCGAGGTGAAATCAAGCGAGGCGCTTGAGCGCTATGTGCTCAATCTCTGGCAAGCCCTGGTCAAGCCGGAGTCCGCCGGCGTGTCCTTGCCCGATGTCGACGTCAGCAGTCTCTTCAAGGGCGGCGCGAGCCCGCGCGCTTTGGCGGCCTTGGCGCGCGCGGCGCGCGTGCGCGCCTGGCTCGAGGGGCGCGATTATCTTGTTCCGGAAGACGTGCGCGACCTGTTCATCGAAATAATGGCTCACCGCATCTTCGTCGATCCGATTCACGCGCTGCGCGGCGACGACATCGTCAAGCGATTGTGTCGCGCGGCTTTCGACGCGACGCCGGTTCCATGAACGGGATCGTCGATATTCTCTATCGGCCGCGCGGACGCTTCGCCGCCAATCACGTCGGCGCCCATACGTCGAGCGAAGTCGGCGGCTTTGGAGTCTTTCGCGATCAGGCGCCTTTCATGCGTTATCCGGACGCTCGCCGCATCGACATCCGCGCGACGCTGCGCGATCCGTTCGGCGCGACCTATGTTCGCCGCTTCGAGCAAAGAGCGGCGGTCGACGTCTATGCGCTCGTCGACCTCTCGGCGTCGATGGGCTTCGTCGGCGCCGCCGACAGGTTCCGTGTCGCCGTCGACCTTTGCGCCGCTCTTGCCTATTCGGCGACGCGCATCGGCGATCGCTTCGGCCTGTTGCCCTATGAGGACGCTCTGATCGATCGGTCAATGAGTCCGGCGACTCGTTCGAGGCAAGCGGCGCTCGCCGCCGTCGAAAGGCTCGGCGCCGAAACGCCCCGCGGGTCGAGCGTAAGGGGCGTGCTCGCCGCCGCGGCGGCGCTCGGCGCTACGCGTAAGCTCGTATTTCTCATCTCCGACTTCCGCTGGTCCGAGCCTATGATCGAACAGGCGTTCGACGCGCTCGCGCTGCATGATGTCGCGCCGATCGTTCTTGTCGATTCCGTTGAATCGGCGCCGCCGAAATGGGGCGTGCTGGCGCTTCGCGACAGCGAAAGCGGCCGCCGTCAAACCCTATTGATGAGGCCGGCGCTGCGGCGGCGCTGGATCGAAGCCGAACAGGCGCGCCGGCGACGTCTCGCCCGTCTTTTATCGCGGCGCAGTCGCGCGCCGATCTATGTTGAGGACAGTCTCGATCCCGTCGATCTCAGCATTCGACTGACGGCCGCGTGAGGCGCGCGATGCGCATTATATTTCTCGTCCTTGCGCTCGTTGCCGCGCTTTCCGCATCCGCACAGGAACTGACGGCGCGCATCCGATCGGCGCGCCCCTTCGGCTATTTTGTCGGCGATCTCATCCATGCGCGCGTCGATGTGTCGGGGCCAGAGAACGCCGCGCTGTCGCGCGCCTCCTTACCGAAGCCCGGTCCGCTGACCGGTTCGCTCGATCTGCGGGACGTCAAGCTTAGCGAGAGCGTTGAAAACGGCGCCCGATTATGGCGTCTCGATCTCACCTATCAGAATTTCTATGTCGCGCTCGATGCGCGGGACATTGAAATTCCAAGCTTCGACCTCGCCGTTTCGATGGCGGCGGGCGCGGAGACCGTGAAGATTCCTGCGTGGCGCGTCGGCGTCTCGCCTCTACGCGAGGTTGCGCCGCAGAAGCAGGAAGAGGCGACCGACTATATGCGACCGGACGGGTCGGCGCCCTTCGTCGACGAAGCGACGCCGCGAAATCTCGCAATCGGCGCGGGCGTCGCCGCCTTGCTGGCCTTCGCCGTCGTCGCGCGCGATCGCGCCTGGCCTCCCTTTCAGCAACGTAGAGCGCGCGTCTTCTCGGCGCTCGCCAACGAATTCTCGAAACGGCGCGCCGGTGACGACGGTGAACTGGACGCGGCGATCCAGTCCGTGCATCGCGCGCTCGATACGACCAATGGCGTGACTTTGCTTGCGGCCGATCTTCCCGATTTCCTGCGCAGGCGTCCGGAATTCGTGCCGCTGCGGATGGATTTCGAACGGTTCTTTTCCGCCTCGAAGCGCCGTTTCTTCGGCGGCGAAAGGCTCGGCGACGATTTCCGCGCGGCGCAGCTCGCGCAATTCGTGAGCGCCCTCGCCAGGCGGGAGCGCTCGGGATGAATGCTCTCGGCTTTGATCACATTGAGGCGCTGTTTTTGGCGCCGCTGGCGCTGATCCCGCTTCTGCGATCCGTCCTGCGCGAGAACACGATACCTTCGCTTTTATCAGCGCCTGCCGACAGTCTCTCGGCTGTGGCCGGAGGTTTGCTCAAGCTCGGCGGCGTCATCGCGATCGGCGCGAGTCTCTTCGGCGCGGCCGGTCCCCATATTGCCGGCGCGGAACAGGAGCGCTTCGCCGAAGGCGCGCAGCTCGTGATGCTGATCGACCGCAGCGGCAGCATGAACGAGACTTTCGCGGGGCGAACGCCGTCTGGAGGCGAAGAGTCGAAGGCCGCGGCGGCGAAACGCATTCTCAAACGTTTCGTCGAGGCGCGTCGTCACGATCTCGTCGGCGTCGCGGCGTTCTCGACCGCGCCGATGCTGGTGACTCCGATCACCGACCATATCGACGCGACGGAAGCCGCGATCGACGCGATCGATCGTCCCGGCCTCGACTATACCAATATAGCCCGCGGCCTCGCGATGGCTCTGTCGATGTTCAAGACCAGCGACGCCGATCTGTCGCGCGCGGTCCTGCTCATATCGGACGGCGCCGGCGTCATCGATCCCAAACAGCGCGACGATCTGAAGGCGGATTTCCGCAAGACCAATGTCAGTCTCTACTGGCTGTTCCTGCGTACCGAGGGCAGCAGAGGCATCGCCGACAGAGCGGCGGAGGACGATGAATCGCCGCAGGCCGCGCCGGAGCGCCATCTCGATCTTTTCTTCCGATCTCTGGGCGTTCCTTACCGCGCCTTTGAAGTGGAAAGCGCCGAAGCGACTGAGGAGGCGCTCACGCAGATCGACCATCTCGAACGCCATCCCGTTCGCTACGTCGAAAAAATGCCGCGCACTGATCTGAGCGCAGCGGCTTTCGCGCTCGCGCTTGCCGCCACGGCGTTACTCGTGGTCGCGAAGCTCGCCGAAGTCGGTTTGGGCGTCAAAGGCGGCGCGCGATGACGCTTTTTATGACGCGCGCCGCGGCCATTCACGCCAGAGCGACGGCGCTCTGGCGCCAATCGCGATCATCGCTTGTCGTCGCGCTCTGCCTCGCGCTTGTCGCGGCGACAGCCATGTCGTTCGTCGATTGGCGCGGCGCGATCGACGCCAACGACGCCATCGAGGCGTTGGAGCAGGGCCGCGATATTGGCGTCGACCCCAGCGCCAAGTCGGAGACGCTTCTTGCCCGCATCGCTTTTCTCGCGAAGCGAGGGGAAATCGACCGCGCGCGCGCGATGGTGGAGGCGCTCGATCGGGACGAAAGCTTCGGCCTGCGCGCGCGCGGACACTACCTCCTGGCCAATGCGCTGCTGCGCAAGGCGTTCGACCACATCGAACGGTCCGAGCTCGATGCGGCCAATCCCTTCGTCAACCTCGCCAAGCGCGAATATCGCCGCGCGCTGCAGCTCGCGCCGCAATATTGGGACGCCAAATTCAATCTGGACGTCGCCGCGCGGCTTGTTCGAGACTTTCCGGATTTCGAAAGAAAGGGCGGCGACGAACTGAGCGCCGACCCCAAAAAACTCTGGACCGATATTCCCGGCAAGCCGAAGGGTCTGCCGTGATGCGGCCGGACCTGCGCGATCCACGGCTCGTCTTGCTCACGCTGGCCATGCTGTCGCTCATCGCCGCCATCGTCGCGCCGAAGATCGCCGTTCGACGTCCGTCTTTCGACCTGCTCGCGGTCGTCGACATCACCGGCAGCATGAATGTTCGTGATTATGCGGCGTCTGGGCGGCCGATCAGCCGCCTCGACGCCGTGAAGGCGGCGCTTCGCGCCATGATTGTCGAAATGCCTTGTCCATCGCATGTCGGTCTCGGCGTTTTCAGCGAACGCAAGACATTTCTGTTGTTCGAACCGATTGACGCCTGCGTCGACTTCGCGCCGCTCGACGCCTCGATCGCGGCGCTCGATTGGCGCATGGCCTGGGAAGGCGACAGCCGCGTATCGGCGGGCCTCTTTGGCGCCATCGAAATGGCGCGGCGCTTAAATAGCGATCTCCTGTTCTTCACGGACGGGCAGGAGGCGCCGCCGCTTCCGGCGCGCGGCGCGCCGACGTTTGACGGGCGCGGCGGCGCGCTGCACGGACTTATTGTCGGGGTTGGCGGCTATGAGCTTTCTCCCATTCCGAAATTTGACGATCGGGGTCGCGAGATTGGATTTCTCGGCGTCGACGAGGTTCCGCATGAGAGCCGTTTCGGCCTGCCGCCCGAAGGCGCCGAGCGGCGCGAGGGCTATAATGCGCGTAACGCGCCCTTCGGCGCCGCCGCCGCGGTCGGAGTCGAACATCTGTCTTCCGTGAAGGAAGACTATCTGCGCTCGCTCGCCGAAAAAACCGGTCTCGCTTACGCCCATCTCGAAGATGGGAAGAGGCTGTGGATCGATTATGCCGCCGTCGCCTCCGCCCGGCCGCGCGAAGCCGCTTTCGACTTAAGTCCGTTCTTCGGCTCGGCGGCGGCGCTTTTCACCTTTTTTGCCGCCGCGGGACCTTCGCTCGCCCGGGCTTTGGCGCAAATGCGGCAGGCCGCGCTTATTCGACATCCGCAACCAGGGAGATCCAAATGAACAAGCTGCTGGGGCTCTTCGCCCTTCTGATTTGCGCGCCCGCGCTCGCGCATGGGCCGACGCCGATAAAGGTCGACGAGTCGATTGTCATTGCCGCCGACCCCAAAGCCGTATGGGCCGTCGCCGGAAAGTTCGACGGGCTCGCGAACTGGCATCCCGACATTCAATCGGTGAAGGCGACAGGCGGCGACGCCGCGGGCGCCGAACGCGAAATCGCTTTCAAAAAAGGCGGCGTTTTGAAGGAAGGTCTCGACGAATATGATCCGGGTGCGTTCAAACTGTCCTGGCGCATGTCGGATCCAAATCTCGATGCGATGCCGGTAAGTTCCTACACGCTGACGTTCATCATCGAGCCTGCGCCGGCGGGCGGCAGCCTGGTGAAATGGTACGGCCGTCTCTATCGCGGCGACACGAGCAACGAGCCGCCGGAAAACCTCAATGACGACACGGCGCGCGCGGCGATGTCGAGCTTCCTGCATAATGGTCTGCAAGGCTTGAAGAAAAAGGTCGAAGGGAAATAGCCGCGGCGATGCGATTTCGCGCAGCGATCATTGTCGCGGGCGTTTGCGCGCTCTTTGCCGCTTGCGGCGAAGAGAGGCACAGCGTCCAGCAGGACGACATGATCGAACCGGACGACGGCAAGGGCGTGGACATTTGGCTACGCGCCACCGATCATACGGAGCCCGCGCTGTGGCTCGCTCGGCGCGAAGCCGGCGGCGCCGCCGTCAGCGAGCGGGACCCCGCGGTGGAGCGCATACGCGCAGCCCTGCTCTCGGCGCGGGCGCATTTCCTGGAGACCGACCGCATGCTCGCGAACCGCACCGCTCAGCTTGGCATCATGCTGGCGGCGGACGGCCATGCGGAGAACTTCGCGCAGTTGATCGGCTCTCTTGTCGACGTCGCCGCGGCGGCGGGGCAAAGGCAGACCTATGGCGAGCTATGCCAGCACTATTACAATCTGCGCCATAGCGGAGTTGAGCGCGATGCGGCGCTGCAGATGCTCGCTTTGCGCTACCGGACGCAAAGGCAATTCAGATAGCGCGACTAAACAAGCTTCATCGCAACCTTGTTTTCGACGGCGATGCGCAGAAGGTCCGCCTTCGAACGCGCGCCGAGCTTGCGCTTCAGCAAAATGCAATTGTTGGCGACAGTCTTGTAGGAGACCTTCAGAATATGCGCGATTTCGGTCATATCCTTGCCGTCGGCGAGATTGCGCAGGATTTCGATTTCCCGACCGTTCAGGGCGTCGAGCGGGTTGCCGGCGCGGCTCTGATCGGCGAAGGCGAGCTTCAGCGCAAAGGCGTTCGACAGATAGCGCTCGCCCTCCGCCGCCGCGCGGATCGCCTTGATGAAGACGCGCGGGTCCTCGCTCTTGGCGACATAGCCGCGCGCGCCGCCCTCTATGGCGCGCGCCGCAAATACCGGATCGTCGTTCATGGTGAAGACGATTATTTTGGCGTTTGCGTCACGTTTTAAAATCCGGCGCAGCAGTTCGAAGCCCGAGACGCCAGGAAGATTGATGTCGAGCACGACAACGTCGGGCGGTGCGGCGGCATAGGCGTCAAGCGCCTCGTCGGCGTTGTGCGCCTCGAGCACTTCAATGTCCTTGTGTCCCGAAAGCATGCCGCGGCAGCCCTCGATCACCATGGGATGGTCGTCGACGATGAGAACGCGCATTGTTTTTTCGCTTGTTTGATAGCCAAAACTTATGATGTGGGAACCGCCGGTCTTGTCAATCGATCGTCAGCGATCGTCAACGGCAAAGCGCGGGCCGGCGGACGAGGGCGCTTATCATGCTCGGATTTTCGCTTAAAGCCAGACTGGGGTGGCTGATCGGCGTCGTGCTCGTCGCGACGCTGCTCATCAATCTTGCGATCCAGCTTCTTCACGCCGGACCGAGGGTGCATGCGGAAGCGGGAAGCAATCTCAGATTGGTTCGGGAAGTTATCTTGACCACAATAGCCAATCTTCCCGAGGATGAAGATCCGGCGCCGGCGCTGCGGCGTCTTTATGCGTCGCTTGGCAATCTTCGCCATTCGGATGTCGAGATTCTCGCCGCCAATGAGCCGCCGCCGACGGATTGGCTGGAAAAAATCCGGCATTCCGATCGCGGCGTTCCGGAATGGTTTGTGAAGCTGGTTGGCGCCGCGCCGAGGGTCATGACGATCCCCGTGATCGTCGGCGGGCGCGCCTACAGCAAAATCTTGGTGATCTCTAATCCATTCGACGAACTCGAAGAGATCTGGTCGGACATGGTGTGGCTCGCGGCCTTCAGCCTGGCGGTCACCATCGTCTTCCTGACGCTTGTTCTCCTATTCCTGCGTTACTCGCTTGCGCCCTTCGACGCCTTGAAGTCCGGCCTTGCGCAGCTTGAGGCGGGCAAGAGCGGCGTTCGGCTGTCGCTCGGCGAGGCGACCGAATTCAAATCGATAGCGGCCGCGCTGAATTCGCTCGGCGCGACGCTCGATCGCGTCAGGCAGGAAAACCGCGAACTCGTCAACAGGCTTCTTCAGGTGCAGGAGGACGAACGCAAGGACATCGCCCGCGATCTGCATGACGAGGCGGGTCCCTGCCTGTTCTCGATTCGCGCGACGTCAGCGACCCTGCAGGAGCTGGCGTCGCAGCCATCGCCCGACATCGGCCGCCTGCGGCAGATGAGTTCAACCATCGACAAGGCCAGCGAGTCGCTTCAGTCCCTGTTTCGAGGATTGCTCGACCGGCTGCGGCCGAAGGGTCTCGAAGAGCTTGGTCTGGAGCCGGCGCTGAGGGCGCTCTTCGCCTCCTGGGCGCTGTCTCATCCCGAGGTCGATCTGCGGCTTGTCGTTCGCCATGATCTTTCTCCGCTCGACGAGGAAACGGCGCTCGCCGTCTATCGCGTCGTGCAGGAGGCCGTGACCAATATTTTTCGTCACTCAGGCGCGAGCAAGGGCGAGGTTACGCTGGAATTCGGGATGGAAGCGCCTGCCGACTCGCATGAGCCCGATGGGGAAGCGTCGCCGCAGCTCAAGGTCGCCATTGAGGACAATGGGGTCGGCATTTCGCAAGACTTCGCCCCCGGCATGGGACTGCTCGGCATGAATGAACGCGTGCGGGCGCTTGGCGGCGCGCAACGGATCGAAAGGCCGGAGTCGGGCGGCACGCGGATCATTGTGGCGATTCCCTTGCGCGACGACGGCGAATGATCCGGGGAAGTATCGATCGACGTTCGCGCCAATCGGGAAACTTCGGCAGAGTCAATGACGCAAGTTTCAAGGTGAAAAACTGGCCGCCCGTCATTATTCTTCACTAAAGCCGCCGTCATAGGCGGAAACGACTTTGGAGGAGCAACGCCATGGCATGGTCGCAACCAGTTCTCATCGAAATCTGCGTCGGCATGGAAATCACCAGCTACGAATCAGCTGAGCTCTGAACGGCGGTATTCCTACGGCTCAGGGGCCAGAGCGCGCTGCGCGCGTGCGCTCTCAACTTTTGAGATTTATCCCGCGAACTGGATTTGGGCGATTTCACCCAAATCCAGTTCGCGGTCGCGCGTACATTCGACCAGGCGGGCAGGTCGTTAGCCTAGTAGGCCTGGATCGCCCCCAGCCGCGAGCGCCGTGGCGCTCGCCGCGTGAGATTTTGGCGCTCAGGCGCGTCAGCTGCTAGCATATTGTTTTTGAACGGCTCTGACCCTCAGTGCGCTTGCCCTCGGATAATTTTCTCCTAATCTGGAGAGAATCGCACCGCCGAGGAGAAGGTCATGGCGTCCAGCGGCTTCCGTCTGCAGCTCGAAGGCTACGGCCTGACGACGGCAAATATCCTCTATCGTCTGCCGGATTATCCAAAAATCATCCAATCCTATATCTGGCAGGAATATGATCTCCATCCGGATTTTCCCGAACTGCGCAAATTCCTCAACTTCTGGATGCGCAGCCTCGACGGTCCGCTCCATTCGGTCATCATCGCGCATTCAAACCTTATCAAGCCTGCTGAGATGAAGCTCCTCGACGGCGAGTTTAAAGTGCATTGAGCGGCGCCGCCTTGCGAAACGAGTTTCGGCGAGACAAAATCGCCGCGGTTTCAAAGCGAGGCATGCCGTGACGGACGAGAGGGACGCAAAATCTTGGACAGGGGCTTGGGAAGCGGCCGCAGTGATCGCCGTCGTGGCGGCGGCTTTTTTTCTGGCGAGGCAAACCCGCGAGACTCTCTCCCTGGATGAAGACCCCGAGCCTCTCTCGCTCACCTTGGAACGGGAGGCGGCCGAAGTGAATGCGACCCTGCCCGAAATGGTCAGCGAAGGCATTCGCCTGGACAAGACGACGGCAGGTCCGGGGAACGCCTTCAATTACAATTATACCGTCGTCGACGACGAAGCGGCCCGCACTCTGGTCGCCAGCCCCGAGAAGCTCGCTAAACTGAAAACCCAGTTGCAGGAGCGTGTTTGTCTGACGATGCCGCAGCGTCGCGCGAGCGGCGCCATCATTAGATATTATCTTAAAAATAATGAAGGCAAGACGATCGCCGACGTTTCAATCGACGCGGGCGATTGCTGAGCAACAGGTCACACGGGGCGCCGACCGAGGCGACCGCAGTTGATTAAATTCCGGGCAGTGTCGATTTGAAGCTATCGCACCGGAATGCGCGAGGGCCTTCCATCGGCGTCGACGAAGGGAAATAGCCCGGCCTGAAAGCATTGGGTCATATGCGCGGCTTTGGCGATCGCCTGCTCGGCCTGCGTCTTTGGCAGCGCTTCATAGGCGCTTTCGGTAAAGAGCTCGAGCCAGCGAGCAAAATGCTCGGGCTCGATGGGCAAATCAATGTGAACGGCGAATGGAAGCCCTTGATAGCGGTCCGTGCCGAGCAGGGTTTTTGACCAGAAATTCGCGACAACGCTCATATGTTGATCCAGATTGTGGATCGCCCAAAAGACCGGTCCGAGCAGGGAGTCATTGGCGCCCTTGGCGTAGAAGCGGCGCACGCAATCGTCGATCGCGACCTCCAATTTCTCTCGTTCGGCTCTGTCCTCGATCGGCGGGATGGCGGCGGGCTCCATGGTCTTCTCCTGCATGAATGCGTTTGGGGCGTTCCGGCGCCAGAGCGGCTCGCAAAAAGACGGAACGGGCGCATCGCTTAAACCGCGATTGGAGGAACGCTCGCATCTAGCGCATGTTCACGACTTTCGGTGACGTCGCGACCGCCTTTTTCTTGGCGCTCAGCAGAGCGTTGATCTTGTCGCGAACGAGTTCCGCCCGCAGCGGTTTCGCCAGGAAAGCATGCGCGCCGGCGGAAATGCATAATTGGCCGAAGCCGCTCGAAACCTGATCGATGACGACGAGAATTTTCGCTTCGGGAATGCGGGTCTGAAATTCCTGGATCAGATCCAAGCCGTTAATGCGAATGATTCCCTCGGCGAGGACCAAGAGGTCCGGCTCTGTTCGCTTCGCTTTCGTCAGCGCGCCTGTTGCGCTCTCCAGTTCATGCGACTCATATCCGTCGAGGAAGCGGATCGCTCCACGAAGAATCTCATTGTCGTCGATAATGAAGATTCGCCGGCTTTCGATGACTGTCACCCTCTCTGCGCTGATCTTCGAGGCAAATTCGCCGGAGGATCGACCAATCCAATTGAAAAGCAAGACGCGTGCCAGACAAGCGACGATTCGTCGAAAATCCTCTGTCCGCCTTTTGCGGCGCGCGCTCTGCTTGGTCGCATCACGCCGCGGTTCGACATTTCTCGGACTTTCGCCTGCATGAGGGCGCTGAAATTCTCTGAGATCAGCGGATCTGCTACTTTAGAATTAAAAT
Organism: Alphaproteobacteria bacterium; assembly: GCA_016869555.1. GTDB lineage: Bacteria > Pseudomonadota > Alphaproteobacteria > Rhizobiales > Beijerinckiaceae > Methylocystis. Next base: position 29,945 of record VGDY01000024.1, read on the forward strand.
GTTTCCAAACTAGTGTCCTGACTCTCAATTGGCGCCCAAAAACTCAAGCGGCGTTGGCTTTGTCGAGCGCCGCGCGGGCCCGATGGATTTTTTCAAGGATAGCCTCGCCTTTCGCCTTCCATTTATAGGGACGCGG
>VGDY01000025.1 GCA_016869555.1 Alphaproteobacteria bacterium
CTCGCTAGCCGATTCACCCGCCGGGTTCGTCATCGCCGCCTCGCTCAAACGAGCCTAACCTTCTGAAAATGATGCCATAAATGCCGAAATTGTACAGCAAAATCAGAGTTCATCCGGCGAATGCGGGATCAAAGCACAGGCGCGGCCCGGGCGATATGCCGTGTCCTGGCGTAAGCTTGCGTCAGGACGACGCGCGCGCCCAGATCCGACGCGGCATTTTTGCAACAGCTATGTGATCGGATTGCAACAGTTGAATAGATTAGCAGCTTGGCCAACGCTGACGTTGGACTAGCCCCTTTTCAGACACAAAAGCTGAGCTAAGGTGCCTGTGTCACAAGCTCATTCGAGATGCGGAGACAGGCGCCGAAAGATTTCGCTTTCGGCGACGGGTTCCTTCTTTCCCTCTCGCTGATCGCCGGTGGCGGCTGGCGTACGGCCTTGAGACGCAGGGCGTCTCTCAGGTTGAGGAAAGTCGGAGCATTATGGTCGCTGAAATTCAAAAGGGGCTGATTTCGACCTCTCGAATCAGCGCGCGCGCGGCGCTGCCGACATGTCTCATGGCGGCAAGCTTCGTCGTGCTCGTGACGGCCCTTGTCGCGCCCGCCCCAGCCCTCGATTCGCCGCGCGAGACCGCGAAGGCCGACCAGCAGACGCTGACGATGTTCAAGGATCCTCGCGCCGCGTTGCGGGCGGGGCTGGAAAGCTACCATGCGGGCGATCCGGCGACCTCCGTCGCGGCGCTGCGCTACGCCGCCGAGGGCGGCGAGCCGTTGGCGCAATGGAAGCTTGGCCGGATGTACGCCGAGGGCGACGGAGTCGCTCGCGACGACGCCAAGGCCTATGAATATTTCTCGCAGATCGTCGATCATTACGCCGACGACGAACCTGATCCGCGCGAACGGTCGATGGCGGCGAGCGCCTTTGTCGCCGTGGGCGTTTATCTGCGCGAGGGCGTTCCTGGCGCAAAGATCAAACCGGATCTCGATCGCGCCTTCGATCTCTTCCGCTATGCGGCGACCTATTTCGGCAACGCCGACGCGCAGTACAATCTGGCCCGCATGTATGTCGACGGCGCCGGCGTGAAGAAGAACCTCCGGCAGGCCGTGAACTGGCTGGAACTGGCGGCGCGCAAGGGACATCCGCAGGCGCAGGCGATGCTTGGCCGAATGATGTTCACCGGCGAGGCGAGCGGCGAGCCTGACCGCGCGCGCGGCTTGATGTATCTCACTCTGGCGCGCGACGCGGCCCGCGATCAATGGATCGTCGATTTGCACGCCGACGCGCTGCATTCCGCAAGCGAAACCGACCGCCGGACGGCGGGCGCCATGCTCGAGGGCTATCTTCGCGAACGCAACTGAGTTCGTCAGCCGGCGCGCGCCGCGGCGCCTTTGAGCTTCACCGGAATGGTCAGGAAGCGTCCGCCATTCGCGTGCGGCGGCGGAAACTTGCCGGCTCGAATATTCACCTGAATCGAGGGCAGGAGCAGCCGCGGCGCGGCAAGCTCCTTGTCGCGCTTCAGCCGGCCGGCGACGAATTCCTCTTCGCTGACGCCGTCCTTGATCTGCACATTCCTGGCGCGCTCTTCGCCGACCGTCGTCTCCCAGGCGTAGATATCCCGTCCGGGCGCTTTGTAATCGTGACACATGAAGAGCCGCGTCTGCGGGGGAAGCGAAAGAATGCGGCGGATTGACCGGTACAGCGCGTGCGCGTCGCCGCCCGGGAAATCGGCTCGCGCCGTCCCATAGTCGGGCATGAACAGCGTGTCGCCGACAAACACCGCGTCGCCGATCTTATAGGCGACGTCCGCCGGCGTGTGGCCGGGCGTATAGATCGCTTCGCATTCGATCTCGCCGATCTTGAAGCGCTCGCCGTCCTTGAACAGGCGATCGAAGCCGCCGCCGTCAGCGTCTAAATCCTGCGCGTCGAAAACCGGCTTGAACAGCCTCTGGACCTTGTCGATATGTTCGCCGATGCCGATCTTCGCGCCCGTCGCCGCCTTGACGATCTGAGCCGCGGAAAGATGGTCGGCGTGCGCGTGGGTTTCGAGCGCCCAGTCGATCTTTAACCCTTCGCGCGCCGCCTCGGCGAGGATCGCGTCGATCGAATGCGAATCAGCGACCCCGCTCGCCGGATCGTAGTCGAGCACGGGATCGACGATCGCCGCCCGCTTCGTGGCGGGGTCGCTGACAATATAGGTGATGGTGCTGGTCGCCTCGTCGAAGAAGCCTTTCACGGACGGCGCCTGCGGCATCGCTCTCTCCTTCATTGCAGCGCTCCTGCGCTTCACGATTTTTCGGGCTTGCGCAAGTTTATATATATGCGATATAGCTAAATAAGCAAGTGCTAATATTAAGAGGACGCGCGACATGCTGACGGCTCTGCCCGTGGAGGCCGTGCTCGGTCTGATTTCCGGCGGCCTCGTCGGCGTAACGCTGGGCCTCGTCGGCGGCGGGGGCTCGGTGCTGGCCGTGCCGCTTCTCGTCTATTTCGTCGGCGTTCCAAATCCCCATGTCGCGATTGGCTCGAGCGCGGCGGCGGTCGCAGTCAACGCGCTGATGAGCCTCGCCAACCATGCGCGCGGCAAGACGATCAAATGGCGCTGCGCGTCGGTCTTTGCGCTTTTCGGAATCGCCGGCGCTTTCGCCGGATCGTCTCTCGGCAAATTCATGGATGGCGAAAAACTGCTCGCGCTCTTCGCGCTGTTGATGATCGTCGTGTCCTATCTGATGCTTCGCCGCCGGGGCGCGCCGGGCTATCCGGCGGTCAGGCTCAATCGCGAGAATTTCCCCCGGCTCGTCGGCGCGGGACTGACGGCAGGCGCGCTTTCCGGCTTCTTTGGCATCGGCGGCGGATTCCTGATCGTGCCGGGACTGATGTTCGCGTCCGACATGCCGATCTTGAACGCCATCGGCTCGTCGCTCGTTGCGGTCGCCGCCTTCGCCGTGACGACGGCGGCGAACTACGCCTATTCAGACCTGGTTGAGTGGGAGCTCGCCGGAACGCTGGTGATCGGCGGCGCTTTCGGCGGACTTGTCGGCGCCGCGGTTGCGCGACGCCTGTCAAGAATGCGCGGCGCGCTGAACGCCGTCTTCGCGACGGTCATTTTGGCGGTGGCGTTCTATGTGCTCTGGCGCAGCGGCGCCGCTCTCGGCATTCTCGATCAAGCGGCGAAATCGGCATAGATCGCGACGTGATCGGAGGGCTTCTCGCCTCCGCGCATCGATTTGACGATTTCCACATTCGCCAGCCGATCGGCGGCGCGCGGCGAGAGCAGCAGGTGATCGATGCGAAGACCCTTGTTCTTCTGCCAGGCGCCGGCCTGATAGTCCCAGAACGTATAAAGCCCGCCTTCGTCGGTTGTGGCGCGCAGCGCGTCGGCGTAACCGAGATTGAGCAGGCGCTGATAGGCGGCGCGGGTCTGCGGCAGAAAAAGCGCGTCGCCGATCCACGCCGACGCCTCATAGACGTCGCGCGGCTGCGGAATGACATTGTAGTCGCCGGCGAGAACCGTCTGCTCTTCGAGACGCAACAGCGCCTCGGCATGGCGCGTCAGCGACTCCATGAAGGCGAGCTTATACGTATATTTCTGCGTATCCGGCGGATTGCCGTTGGGCGCATAAATCGAGGCGACGCGCATGACGCCGCCGGCGTCGTCTTCGACGACCGCTTCGATGTAGCGCGATTGCGCTTCGCCGTCGAAGCCGGGCAGACCGAGGATCACGTCCTGAAGCGGCGATTTCGACAGCAGCGCGACGCCGTTGAATCCCTTCTGGCCATGGACGGCGACATTATACCCAGCGTCTTCGATTTCGAGCCGAGGAAAAGCGTGATCCTCGCATTTCGTTTCCTGCAGGCAGAGGACATCGGGCGCCGTGTCGCGCAAGAAGCCGAGAAGCGGCGCAAGACGCTGCCTTACAGAATTGACGTTCCAAGTCGCGATGCGCACGATCGGCTCCAGCGCCGCACGCGCGCGCTAGTCGAGGCGGTAGGCGGCGTGGCAGGCGTTGCAGGCTTGCACGACTTGCGACAATTCGGCAAGCGCCGGACGCATGTCGCCGCCCGGCCCGATCTTGGCGGCCTCCTGCGCGAATTTGCTCGCCTGCTCGTGCATCGTCAGGCCAAGTGCGCGCATCTCGTCGGGCATGTGCGAGGCCATCATCGCCGGCATGTCGCCGAGTTCGCCGCTCTTGGCGTTCGGCTTGCACGCGGCCGCGCCAGGAGACGCCAGGCTGAGACGCGCATCGGCGATTTTTGCGGCCGCCGGGCCGTCGCCCTTGGCGAGCGCCGCGAGAATTTCGGCGACGGCCTCGGCGTGGCCACGCATATGTGAGAGCATTTGCGTGCGCATCGGCGACGGAAGATCGACCTCCTGGCGCGTGTCCTTCATCTTCGGCGACATTTTCATATGGTCCATGTCCATATGCTGCATGTCCATATGTCTCATATGTTCGCGATGGTCATCGTCGCCGGCGATCGCGGCGGCGGCGAAGAACGACAGCCCGCAGGCCGCGGCGAAAAGGAATTTCCCGTTCATGGCTTCCCCCTTCATTTGACTTTGCCCAGCCTAACGCGCGGCGCATGTCGATGCGCGAGACGAATCGTCACGGCTGCGCGGCGGCAGGAACATTGATCCTTTGTCCCTGACGCAGCTTGCTGGCTTTGAGCGACGGATTAAGCGCGGCGATATCGCGCCAGCGCTTTTCATCGCCATAGATACGCTTCGCGACGGCGCGAAGCGTATCGCCGCGTTTTATGATATAGGTCTGCGCTGCGGCGGACGGCGGAGGGCTTTGCGCCGAATCGGTCGCGCAGGGAACGCCCGGGACGACGGGTTCGGCTTGCTGAGCGGCCGTGGCCAGCGGCGCGTCGACGACGACGAACTCGCCGCGCAACATGCCCATCCAGCAGCTCCAGGGAACGACGCCTGTCTTTTCGGGCGTGAATTCGATGGTCTGGCGCCCCGGCTTGATATCGAATTCGAGTTTCAAGGACGGAACGACGATCCGATGGTTGCAACTCGTCACTTCCGTCGCGTTGATCATCCATTTGACTGGGACGCCGCGCAGCAGCGTAAAACGCGTGGGCGCAAAGCCAAGTCCATTGGCTTCCATTTCGATCGTCTGCGTCTTCGGCGCGAGAGGCGCCTCCTGCGACGGCGGGGCGAGTTCAACCGGCGCGGGGCGACGCCAATTCGCGAACAGCGACGCGAGATCGGCGCCCGAGCCGGTGAGGATCAGTCCGCGATTGATCATCACCGCGCCGAGCGCGACGACGATCACGCCCGAGGCCGTCAGCAGCCGATGGGTCACGGCGCTTGAGAGCACCGTCGTCAAGGCGCCGAAGGCGAGCATCACCGGCAGGGTCCCCAGACCAAAGACGAAGAGCGTCTTCGCGCCTTCGACCGGGCTGCCCGTTCCCGCCGCCATCACATACATCGCCTGCAGCGGCCCGCAGGCGATCATCAGCCCGTTGAGCAGGCCGATGACGAAAGGCCGGTGACGTCCGCTCGCCTCGCGGTTCACCCAGTTCTGCAGCGGCCGCGGCAGGCCGAGCCGAAAGCGGCGCAGCGGCGCGAACAGGCCGAGCATATTGAGCCCGAAAATGATGAGGAACGCGCCGGCCGCGGCTCCAGCAAGGCCGCGCAGCATCGGCGTGAATGCGATGAAGGCGCCGAGCCAGCCGAAGGCGGCGCCGATCGTCGTGTAGGACAGCGTCTTTCCCGCGCCATAGGCGAAATGCGAGAAGAACGACGAGCGTCCGGCGCGCGCATCGGCGGTTACGTAACTGACGACGAAGCCGCCGCACATGCCGACGCAGTGAAAGCCGGTCAGCAGCCCCAACAGAAACAGGAGACCGAGGCTCATATGCTGGGCGATGTCGGGCGCGCCATCGGCGCTGATCCAACGCGTGTCGAAAAGAATGAGCGCGGCGAGTCCGGCGAGCGCGGCGACGAAGATCGCCAGTCTCACGAGCGGCGAACGCCGGCGCTGCGCCTCTTCGGTCAGAACGACGCGATAGCCATTCTGTTCGACCCTTTCGCGGATCGCGGCGAAATTCGTCGCGTCTGCGTCATAGTCGACGACGACCGTTTCAGTCGGATAGCTGGCCGAGACGCTGCGCACCCCGGCGAGCTTTCTGATCGCCGCTTCGATGACATGTTCGCAGCCGTGGCAATGCATGCCGCGGGCGTGAAAGGTGATCGCCGTTTGGTTCATCTATGATTTAACGCTCGCCGCCAGCGTTGAACCCGTGGCCGCAACATGCTCGGCCGCATTTGCAATCTTACCCGCGCCGTGGCGGGCGCGCGAATTGCTCGCCAAGCTATTTGCCGAGCGTATCCACGCCGATGAGCTTATAGGCGGGGCAGAAGCTGATGAAGGCCGTCGCCAGCGGCACGAGCCCGACGAGACCCCACAGCGTCTGCGGACCGACAAAGACGAGACTGAGCAACAAGAGCCCGGCGACGATGCGGATGATCCGATCGATCTTTCCGATATTGGCTTGCATGACTGTCTCCCTGATTGTGGCGGCCGTCCGAGCCTATCGCTTTGCGTGAACGCTCTCAGCGACTAAGTCGCTTAGCGCGCGGCCGTCATTTCTTTTGCCTGTCGTCGTCGTCGAGCTCGAGCCACATGGCGTTGAGAATGGCGAAGGCGCAGGCGAGCCCCAGCCCCAATATCCAGGAAAAATACCACATGCTTCGATGTCTCCCGCTCAATAATAATAGTCGTCGCCGCGACGGATCGCCGCTTCGCTGACGGCGCCGCGCAGAACGTAATAGACCCAGCTCGTATAGGCGAGAACGATCGGCAGAAAGACGATCACCGCCACGAGCATCAGAGAGAGCGTCGCCTTGCTCGAGGATGCGTCCCAAACCGTGAGGCTTTGGCTCGGGTGCGACGATGACGGCAGCAGAAAGGGGAACATGCTGAAGCCCGCCATCGTCGCGACGCCCGCGACCGAAAGACTGCTGGCGAGCAGCGCAACCCTTCTCGCCGCGAAGGCGAAGGCCAGCGCCGCGATCAGCGCGCCCGCGTAAGCGGCGGCGGGGGCGGCGATCATCCAGCGATAGGCGCGGTAGTTGTCGAACCAGGCGCCGGCTTCCCGCGTCACGGTCTTCGTGAACGGATTGGACGGCCCCGCGTGATCGATCGCGCCGGCGATCTGATAGCCTTCGACGCCGAGCAACGTCCATAGTCCCGCCGCGGAGATCAGCAGCACGAGCAGGATCGCCGCAACCGCGCCATATCGGCGAGCGCGGACCGCGACGTCGCCCTCGCTCTTCACGCCGAGCCACGCGGCGCCCTGCATGATAAGCATCGCCACGCTGACGAGGCCACAGAGCAAAGCGAAGGGATTGAGAAGGCCGAGAAGGCCGCCCTCGTAAGTTGCGCGAAGCGACTGATCGAAATGAAAGGGAACGCCTTGAAGCAGATTGCCGAAAGCGACGCCGAAGATCAGCGCGGGAACAAGGCCCGAAACGAAGAACAGCCAGTCCCAGGCTTCGCGCCACCGGGGCTTGTCCCTTTTGCCGCGGAAGACGATCGCCACCGGCCGCAGGATGAAGCCGATGAGGACGAGCAGCATCGCGAGATAAAAGCCGGAAAAGGACACCGCATAGAGCGGCGGCCAAGCGGCGAAAACCGCGCCGCCGCCAAGAATGAACCAGACCTGATTGCCCTCCCAGACCGGGCCGATCGTGTTCAGCGTCACGCGCCGCTGCGAATCGTCGCGGGCGACGAAGGGATGCAGCATGGCGACGCCGATATCGAAGCCGTCAAGAATGGCGAAGCCCACCAGCAGGATGCCTAACAGCGCCCACCAGATGAGGCGAAGCGTCATATAGTCGAACATCGCTTTCGCCTTTCTATTGGATTTGCGCCGGCGCCGGCGCGGGAAGCACGGGCGCGCCGGAGGTTTGAGGCTCTGGCTCGCTATGCGGACCGATGCGGACATATTTGACGATCAGCCCGACGTCGATGATGGCGAGCGCGCTGTAGAACAGCACGAAAGCCGTAAGACTCGCCGCGACATTCGACGCAGGAACATTGGAGACGCCAAGAAATGTCGGCATCGTCGCGTCGATGATCCATGGCTGCCGGCCATATTCCGAGACGATCCAGCCGAGTTCGGCGGCGATCCAGGGCAGCGGCAGGCTATACATCGTCATCCGCAGGAACCAGGGCCGCCCGCAGCGTCGTCGGCTCGACAGATAGAAGGCCACGGCGAAGAGCGCGATAAAATAGAAGCCGAGCGCCACCATGATGCGGAACGACCAGAACAATACCGGCACGTCGGGAATCGTCGACAGCGCCGCTTCGTGAATCTGCGCGTCGGTCGCATTCTCGATATCCGGACGAATGCGCTTGACGAGTAGCGAATGGCCGACGTCGCGCATCGAGGCTTCGAGTTCCGGCGGAACCACGGCGTTGGGGCGACCGCCTTCTTTCGCGAGCCACTGATAGCCGGCCATGCCATTGCGGATGCGCGATTCGGAACGTTCGACGAGCGCCTTGACGCCTTCGACGGGCGTATCGAGCGAACGCGTCGCGATCAGGCCCAGGACCCAAGGAATTTTGATCTCATATTTCGTCGTTTCGCTCTTGAGATCGGGAATGCCGAAGAGCGTGAAGGACGCCGGCGGCGGCTCGGTTTCCCACATCGCCTCGATCGCGGCGATTTTCATCTTCTGGCTTTCACCCGCCGTATAGCCGCTTTCGTCGCCGAGCACGACGACCGAAAGCGCCGAAGCGAGGCCGAAGCTCGCCGCGACCGTCAGCGAGCGGCGCGCAATGTCGACATGGCGACGATTCAACATGTAGTAGGCGCCGATCGACATGACGAACATCGCGCCGGTGACATAGCCGGCGCTGACCGTGTGCACGAATTTCGACTGCGCCACGGGATTGAACAAGACCTCCGCGAAGGAGGTCAGCTCCATGCGCATCGTCTGCGGATTGAAGGCGGCGCCGACCGGGTTTTCCATCCAGGCGTTGGCGACGAGAATCCACAGCGCCGAGAAATTGGCGCCGAGCGCGACAAGCCAGGTGACAGCGAGATGCTGCACCTTGCTCAAGCGGTTCCAGCCGAAGAAGAACAGGCCGACGAAGGTCGCCTCGAGGAAGAACGCCATCAGCCCTTCGATGGCGAGCGGCGCGCCGAATATGTCGCCGACATAGTGGGAGTAATAGGCCCAATTGGTGCCGAACTGAAACTCCATGGTGACGCCGGTGGCGACGCCCATGGCGAAGTTGATCCCAAACAGCGTGCCCCAGAATTGCGTCGCCTCTTTCCAGACTTTCCGCCCGGTCATCACATAGACGCTCTCCATGATCGCGAGCAGCAGGGCAAGACCCAGAGTCAAAGGCACGAACAGGAAGTGATACATCGCCGTCAGCGCGAACTGGAGGCGCGAGAGGGTGACGACGTCGAGTTCGAACATGTTGAGCTCCGGATGTCAGCGCGCCGCGGCGGTCGAGAGCGTTTCCGCCATCTGCGCCGGCGTCACCCTAATGCGATGTGCAGGACCGAAAAATGCGACATAGAGCGCAATCAGCGCGATCAGCTTGAAGGCGAGCGCGATGGCGATCTCGCGCCCTAACGGCCGTGTCCGCATGGCCTCATCCTGGTGTTGCCTGGCCGCCGCCGCCCTCACGAAAGGGCGCGACGCAGCCGTTCGATGCCGAGAAGCTTCATGATGTAACGCTCATACACGGGTTCGCTCTGGCCCTTGCGGACCTTGCGAAGAAAGTATTTTTCATAGGCGACCTTCGCGAAATGCACCCAGCGTCCTTCGCTCGACCAGTTGACGTTACGCGGCGGAATTTGCGGCTTTGCGACAAAGGCGACGCCCTTGTCGCCGAAATCCGCCAAGCAAACGGCATTCCATGTGCCTTCTTCCTTCGCTTCTCGCCCCGCGACCAGCGCGACGATATTATGCGCGGTCGCCGTGACCATCGACTCGATCATATAGCCGGTCTTCGGCGTGCCGGTCGGCACCGGCGTCGCCTCGACGGGCGGGATGGCGACGCAGACGCCGACGCCGAAGACATTGCGATATTTGGGATTGCGCTGATTTTTGTCGATGATGACGAAACCGCGCGGATTGACGAGTCCCTCGACGCCCATCAACGCGTCGACGCCTTTGAAGGCCGGCATGATCATCGCGAATTTGAATGGCGTCTCGTGCTCTTTCTTGACCTGTCCACTGTCGTCGAGCTCGGCGCATTTGAGCAGGCCGGGCTCGATCGAGGTCGTCCTGGCGTTGACGATCCATTTGATGTCGCGATTTCTGAACGCCGATTCGAGCATCCCCTTGGTGTCGCCGACGCCGCCGAGCCCGAGATGACCGACATAAGGCTCCGACGTGACATAAGTCATCGGAACCTTGTGCCTTATGCCGCGCCGGCAAAGGTCGGTGGACAGGATCATGGCGAATTCATAGGCCGGTCCGAAGCAGGAGACGCCGGGCGCCGCGCCGATGACGATCGGGCCGGGATCCCTGCAGAAGTCCTCATAGGCCTTCGCGGCGGTCTCGGCATGCTGCAAGGTGCAGATCGAATGGGTATGACCGCCATGCGGTCCGAGCCCCGGCACTTCCTCGAAGGCGAGCTTGGGACCGGTCGCGATGACGAGATAATCATAAGGAACGCTTTCGCCATTCTCCAGTTCGAGCCGATTCTCGCCGGGCAGGACGCGCTTGGCGCCGACCGGAATGAAGCCGATGTTCTTTCGCTTGAACACCGGCGCGAGCGGCACTTTGAGTTCATCGGGCTTGCGCCATTGAACGGCGAGCCAGGGGTTGGACGGCGTGAACTGAAAATTCTCGAGACTGGAGACGACCGTGACCTGATGTTGCTTGCCAAGCCCCTCGCGCACTTCGATCGCGGCGGCGACGCCGCCGATCCCTGCGCCCATGATGACGATATGCGCCATTCAATCCTCCCCCGCGCTTCGCGCGCATAAATATTCGTGCTGACGGTTTGCGCCACGCATGAGAGACGACATGCGCGATCGCGGGGCGCGTGTCCGAGACTTAGTCACGCTGCGCGTCGCAGAGCGAACGCAATGCCGCGAGATTGACGATTTCGGCGCCGCCACGCGACAATTTTACCCAGCCTGAACGTTCGAAGGCTTTCAGCGTGCGGCCGACGACTTCGCGCGCCGTGCCGAGATCCGCCGCGAGGGCCTGCTGCGTGGCGACGATTTTATCGCCGGCGCCGCGAAGGGCGAGAAGGCGTTCCGCCAGCCGTACGTTGATCCGCGTGCAGACGATTTCCTCGATGCGCGACATCAGCGTCGCGAGACGCTTGCTGTAGCCGTCGAACACCAGCGCGCGAAAGCCTTGGGATGCGTTCATCAGCGCGCTGAATCGATCGGCGGGGACGACATAGGCGGTCACATCGGTCTCGGCGATTCCTTCGGCGGCGTAGGCGTCGTCCGACAGCAGCGAGGCCGTCGTCAGAATACAGGTTTCATTCGCGCCGACCCGGTAGAGCACGATCTCCCGGCCCGATTCGGTGACCCGCTGCACCCGCACCGAACCCGAGACGATCAGGGGAAAATGCGCGCATGTATCGCCGGGTCGAAACAGCACGGCGCCGCGCGGGATGTGCTTGCGCAACGCGGCTTCGCGCAGCAGCGCCTTCGTCGCGGCGTCGAGGCTGCGCAAGGATGGCGTTTCGTCGACCCAATCGGACGGCATCGTCGGCTCTTCGGTTCGCTAGCGATCTGAATTCCCACTGCCTAAAAGCGGTTTCATCGGCGCGCCGTTGAATGTTCATGAAAATCTAAAAGGCGGCGCCGGATTTGGCGCCGAGCCGCTTCAGCGCGCGCGCCAAGGGGCAAAAGCCGGTAAAGGCGGCCTGCAGCAGATTGACGCCAACGAAGGCCGCGAGCAAGAGCCACCAGGAGCTTGCCAATTGCGCCAACAGTAGACTCAATAAGACCATCAAGCCGGCAAAGGCCATCACGAGTCGATCGATGCTCATGGTCAATCAGGGCTCCGAACTCTGGTTAATTTCGGCTCACTTTCTGCCGTCATGGCCGGGCTTGTCCCGGCCATCCACGCCTGACAATCGCGAAATGTTTCGCGCAGAGATGGCATGTTCGGCTCATGTTCTGACATTTGCAGCGTGTCGTCGCGTGGATGGCCGCGACAAGCGCGGCCATGACGCGGTGAGATGCCGCCTCGTTAACCTGAATTCGGAGCCCTGCATGGTCAATGGCGAATGTTCAGGACGAATGCTCATGGCGCAGGGTCCCTCGTTTGGCGCGCGTGCGCGATTTTGCCGCCTTGCCGCATGGCTCGGCGCAAAACATTTCATAAAGCAGGCCGATGATCCGCGAGACGTTTCCGTCAGCCAGGGAATAGTAGATCGTCTGGGATTCGCGGCGGGTCTTGACGAGCTTGTCCTCGCGCAGCCGCGCAAGATGCTGCGAAAGCGACGACTGGCTGAGGCCGATCGCCTCCTGCAGCTTGGTCACCGACAGTTCGCCGCCGTGCAGCTGACATAGCACCATCAACCGATGGCGGTTGGCGAGCGCCTTCAGAAAGCTTTCGGCTTCCGCCGCTTTCGGCGCCAGCTCAAGCAGATTTACATTCATGATCTCTAAATTATGAAATACGAATATATTTGTCAAGTTCGGCTTGCGACATTAAATGCGCTGTTGCTAAATTACGGTTTATGCATATAACTGTCCGTATGAAACCAATGGGCCGCTTGCCTGTCGCGCCGATGGCGCTCCTCGCCGCCCTTGCGCTCTCTTTGGGCGCAAATGCCGGAGAGCTCACGGTTCGCGTCGCGCCGGTCGACGATCTCAAGGCGGTCGTCGCTTCGGTCGAGCCGGCGCATCAATTGACGGCGCGGGCGCGCATCGGCGGCACGGTGAGCGCGCTCAAGATCAAGGAGGGCGACGACGTCGCCGGCGGCGTCGAAATCGCCTCGGTCGTCGATCAGAAGCTCTTCCTGCAGATGCAGGCGCTCGATCAACGCATCCAATCGCAGCAGGCGCAGCGCGATAAGGCGCAGGCCGACTTCGGCCGCGCGCAGGAATTGTTTCGTCGCGGAGTCTACACCAAAGCGCTGTTCGATCAGGCGAAGACCGCGCTCGACGTCGGCGAGCGCAATCTGGCGGCCTTGCGATCCGACCGCGGCGTGATCGAACAACAGGCGGCCGAAGGCTCGGTGCGCGCGCCAGGGCCAGGGCGCGTCCTCACCATTCCGGCCTCCGTCGGCCGCGTCGTGATGCCTGGCGAAACGATCGCGACCATCGCCGAGGACAAATATATTCTGCGCCTGCAATTGCCTGAGCGCCATGCGCGATTCATGCGCGCCGGCGACAAGGTCGAGATCGGCGCGCGCGGTCTGCATGAAGAAGCGGGCGGCGAACGCAGACAAGGGCGCGTGCGCATCGTCTATCCCGAAATTCAGGGCGGCCGCGTCATCGCCGACGTGGACGTTCAGGGTCTTGGCGATTATTTCGTTGGCGAGCGCGCGCGCGTTTACGTCACGACCGGCAAGCGCGACACGATCATCATTCCGCGCGCCGCGGTCTATCGCCGCGCCGGGGTGGACTTCGTCCGCCTTGCGTCCGGCGAGGAAATCGTCGTGCAACTCGGCGCGCCACGCGGCGACAGCGTCGAGATACTTTCGGGCCTTCACGACGGCGACGTGGTTTCGACGCCATGAGCGAGGAGTTTCGTCCCGGCATTTCGGGCACGCTGACCCGTGTCTTCATCAATTCGCCGCTGACGCCGCTACTGCTGCTCGCCTCGATTTTCGTCGGGCTGATCGCTCTGCGTTCGCTGCCGCGAGAGGAGGAGCCGCAGATTTCGGTGCCGATGGTCGACATCTTAGTGTCGGCCAATGGCTACAAGGCGGAAGACGCGATCGAACTCATCACCCGCCCGCTCGAGGACATCATCAAGGGCGTCAATGGCGTCGAGCATGTCTATTCGCAGACGCGCGACGACAATGTGGTGGTCACCGCGCGCTTCTACGTCGGCACGCCGCAGGACAGCGCGGTGCTGCGCATCCACGAAAAGATACGCGCCAATATCGGCGATCTGCCCAAGGGCATTCCCGAACCGCTGATCGTTGGTCGCGGCATCGACGATGTCGCCATCGTCGTGCTGACGCTGTCGGCCAAACCGGAGCGCGCCGATCGGTGGACCGACAATGGTCTCTATCAGGTCGCCGAGGAATTGCAGCACGACCTTACCAAGGTCGATGACGTCGGCCTGAGCTATATCGTCGGTGGCAGTCCCAATCAGATCCGGGTCGAACCCGATCCCGAACGCCTGTCGCTATATGGCGTGACGCTCAACCAGCTGATCGACAAGCTGACCAACGCCAATCGCTCCTTCCTCGTCGGCGCATTTCGCGAGGATAATCGCGCCGTGCCCGTCGTCGCCGGCCAGACGCTTCAGGGCGTCCCCGATATCGGCTTGCTGCTGCTCACCACGAGAGACGGGCGGCCGGTCTATGTCAAAGACGTCGCCGACGTGCGCGTCGGCGCCGCCGAGCCTGACCGGCGCAGCTGGACAATGACCCGCAACGCCGCCGGCGGTCTCGACAAGCGCCCCGCCGTCAGCATCGCCATCGCCAAGCGCAGGGGCGCCAACGCCGTCATCGTCGCCGACGAGATCATGCATCGTCTTGACGCCGTCAAGGGCCGCATCGTCCCCGACGACATCGAGATCGCGGTGACGCGCGACTATGGCGAGACGGCGACCGAAAAAGCCAATGAGCTGCTCTTCCATCTCGCGCTCGCGACCGTGTCGATCGTCGCGCTGATCGTCGTCATGGTCGGCTGGCGCGAGGGCGTCGTCGTCTTCGTCATCATCCCGACGACCATTCTGCTTACGCTCTTCGCCTCCTGGCTGATGGGCTATACGATCAACCGGGTCAGCCTGTTCGCGCTCATTTTTTCAATCGGCATTCTCGTCGACGACGCCATCGTCGTCGTCGAAAATATCGTGCGCCATTGGCATATGCGCGGCGCTCGCAGCCTGATCGACACGGCGGTCGAGGCGGTGGCGGAAGTTGGAAATCCGACGATCGTCGCGACGCTCACCATCATCGCCGCGCTGCTGCCGATGATGTTCGTCTCGGGTCTGATGGGCCCCTATATGAGCCCCATCCCCGCGAATGCGTCGCTCGCGATGGTCTTCTCCTTCTTCGTCGCGATGACGATCACGCCCTGGCTTCTGCTCAAGATCGCCGGCAAGCGATTCGAACAGGAGCGCGGCGACGGCGCCGACCATGCGCATGAGCGCGGCGCCATGGGCGATTTCTATGTGCGCGTGGCGACGCCGTTGCTACAGGGCCGCAAGCGCTCGCAGCGGTTTCTTTTGGCCGTCGGCCTTGCGACGCTTCTCTCGATGGGGCTGTTCGTGACAAAGACCGTGCGCGTGAAGCTTCTGCCGTTCGACAACAAATCCGAAATTGCCGTGGTCGTCGATCTGCCGCGCGGCGCCTCGCTCGAAGCAACGGATCGTGTGCTGACGGCGGCGGCCGAGC
The DNA here is from genome assembly GCA_016869555.1 of Alphaproteobacteria bacterium. Taxonomy (GTDB): domain Bacteria; phylum Pseudomonadota; class Alphaproteobacteria; order Rhizobiales; family Beijerinckiaceae; genus Methylocystis. The sequence goes on from VGDY01000025.1 coordinate 15,525, forward strand.
GTCTGAAGGACATTCCCGAACTGACTTCGATCCAGTCCTATGCGGGAACGGCCGCGCCCTTCAACTTCAACGGTCTGGTGCGTCACTATTATATGCGCGCGGCGCCGGAGATGGGCGATCTCGCGATCAACCTGCAGCCGAAGGCCGAGCGCAGCCGCGCCAGCCATGCGATCGCGCTCGATATTCGCAAGAAGCTTGAGGGGCTGCCCGCGCCGGAGCATACGGCGATCAAGGTCGTCGAAGTGCCGCCGGGCCCGCCCGTTCTGTCGACGCTGCTCGCCGAAGTCTATGGGCCGGACGCGCAGTCGCGGCGCGATCTCGCGGCGAAAGTGCGGAAAGCCTTCGACGCCGTCGATTTTGTCGTCGACACCGACGACAGCTTCGGCCAGCGCGCCGAACGCCTGCGCTTCGAAATCGATCAGGAAGCGCTCGAATATCACGGCGTTGAGGAACGCGCCGTCTATGACACGATCGGCGCCCTGGTTGGCGGCGTGAAGATCGGCTTTTCGCAAAAGGGCGGCGGCGCCAAGCCCATCGATATTTCGGTGGCGTTGCCGCGCGCGGCGATGACGCCGAGCGAGCGCATCCTGTCGACGCCGCTGCCCGCCGGCGGCACGGCGCGCCAGGGCGCCAATGTCGAACTCGGCGATGTCGTCAAGGCGACGCGGGAACAGGGCTCCTATCCGATTTTCCGTCATAACGGCCGCTTCGCCGAAATGGTCAGCGCCGAGGTCGCCGGACGTTTCGAAGCGCCGATCTATGGGATGCTTGCGGTCGAAGACGCGATCGGCAAGATCGACTGGGGACCTTCGGGTCCGCCGTCGATCAAATATCACGGCCAGCCGCTCGATGATTCGAAGCCGACACTGCTCTGGGACGGCGAGTGGGAGGTGACCTATGTAACCTTCCGCGACATGGGCGCGGCCTTCATGGTGGCGCTGCTCGGCATCTATCTCCTCGTCGTCGCGCAGTTCGGCTCGTTCAAACTGCCGCTCGTTATCCTCGCGCCGGTGCCGCTGACGCTGGTCGGCATCGTCATCGGCCACATTTTGTTCAACGCCGCTTTCACCGCCACGTCGATGATCGGCTTCATTGCGCTTGCCGGCATCGTCGTGCGCAATTCGATCCTGCTCGTCGACTTCATCCGGCATTTGCGCGCCCGCGGCATGAATTTGCGGGCGGCGCTGATCGAGGCTGGCGCTGTCCGCTTCAAGCCGATCTTTCTCACCGCCGCGGCGGCGATCATCGGCGCCGCCTTCATCCTCACCGATCCGATCTTTCAGGGTCTCGCCATTTCGCTGGTCTTTGGCCTCGCCTCGTCGACGGCGCTGACGTTGCTCGTTATCCCCGCCATCTATGTCGTGTTGCGCGACGACGAAGTCACAAGGAGGGCTTGATGATCGAAGACTGGACGGCGCTCGCCAAGAAACTCTCCGCCGACATAAGGGAATTGCGCGTCGGCGCGCCGGAGACGATGAAAGCCTTTTCGGCGATGGCGATGTCGGCGGGGGCGCAAGGCGCGCTCGACGCCAAGACCAAGGAACTGATCGCGCTCGCGGTCAGCGTCGCGGTGCGCTGCGACGATTGCATCGCCTTCCACGCCAAAGCCGCGTCACAACGCGGCGCGACGCGCGAGGAGGTGATGGAGACGCTCGCCATGAGCATCTATATGGGCGCCGGACCGTCGGTGATGTATGCGAGCCATGCGCTCGCCGCCTTCGCCCAGTTCGACGCCGAAAAACAAGGCTGAGAAGAAAGGAACGAACAATGACTCTTGGCTCTCTCCTGTCGAAACTTGCTGGCGGCGGCGCGCCGACGATCGAGCATGAGGATTTCTGCCGCGTCGTCGCGGACAAATCCTGCTCAATCATCGATGTGCGCGAGCCGCATGAATATGGCGCGGGCCATGTGCCGGGCGCGAAGAACATGCCGCTTTCGAACTTCGATCCGACAAAGCTGCCGAAGGGCGACGTCATTCTCATTTGCCAGGCTGGCGGGCGATCCGCCAAGGCGTTGGCGCTGGCTCATGGCGCGGGCCGAACCGACGTCCGCCACTATGCGCCTGGCGCCGGCGGCTGGCGCGCCCGGGGCGGCGCCGTAGAGTGATTACGAAATCGGTTTGAACGGCTCGGGAGCCATTCCCGACGCGCGCGATTAGAAGGAATACTTATGAGCACACGTCGAAGCGATCTCTGAACGCTAAGGAACGTAGCGTGCGAAGACGAATTGCGTGTCGCCGTAGCGACGTTCGTCTTCGCGCATCAACGACGGCGGCAAATCGATCTGCGCCTTGGCGCTCTCCTCGATGACGACGACCGCGCCCGGCGCGAGCCAGACGCCGTCGAGGAGCGCCGCGAGCGCTGGCGTCGCGAGATCCTTGCCATAAGGCGGATCGAGAAAGGCCAGCAAAAATTGCTCGCCCGGCGGCGCGACGCCGAGCTTCGTCGCGTCGCGGCGAAAGATGCGCGTGACGCCGCCAAGTCCCAGCGCGTCGATATTGGCGCGCAGCAGAGCGCGCGCCTCGGCGCCGTCGTCGACGAAAAGCGCGCGCGCCGCGCCGCGCGATAGCGCTTCAAGCCCGAGCGCGCCGGCGCCGGCGAAGAGATCGACGACATTTGCGCCGGTAACCGGATCGCTGAACCGGTGCGCGAGAATGTCGAAGACCGATTCGCGCAGCCGCTCCGACGTCGGCCGGATCGTCAGCGAACGCGGTCCCGAAAGCGCCCGACCGCGCAGGGCGCCGCCGACGATGCGCATGGCTTAAGCGCCGCGCGGCTTGCGCGCCCCCTTTGAGGGTCCTTTACGCGGCCCCTTGAAGGCGCCTTTGGGCGGCCCCTTGCGCGGCGCGCCGCGGCCGCCGGCGGGACCTTTGCCCGGTCCGCCGCGAGGACCTTTGCGGGGGCCCTTATGCGGGCCGCCGCTTCGCGCGGATCGCGCGTCTCCGCCGCCGCGAGGCTGATCGAATTTGCGCTCGCGGGGCGCGCGGTCGCCGGCCGAATATTCGCGTTCGCCGCTGCGCGCGGGGCGCTTGTCGAATGTCCGCGGACGTTCCTCGCGGCTTGCGCCGGCGCCGCGCGCATCTCGTCGCGCCTCGTCGCCGTCGCGACGCGGCGGACGTTTTTCGAAACGCGCGTCATCGCGATTGGTCGCGCGTTGATATCCGCGAACGTCAGCGCGATCCTCTGGCCGTTTCTCGAATCTCTGCGTCTCGCGCGGACCGTCGACGCGTCCTTCCGACCCCCGCGCGCGCGGCGGGCGCGCCGGACGCGCGCCGCGTGGTTCGTCGAAGCGTGGCGGACGGCGTTGTTCGGATCCGGACCGCTCGTCGCGTCGCCGCCCTTCTTCGCGCTGAAAACGCTCCTCACGCGGCTTGCTGTCGCGCGCTGGACGCCCGGTTCGCGCGTCCTGCCTTTGGCGCGCGCCATCGTCGCGCATCGATTCGAAGCGCCGCGCATTGCGCGAGGGGGTCTCCTCCTGCGCTTTGCGCGCCACCGGCGTCACGCGCTCGACGGCGACGGCGCGTCCCTTGCGATCGGCGACGGCGCCGCGCGTCACGCGCGCGCGGGGACCGGCGTCGCGCCGCTCGTCCTGTTCCTTACGCAGCGTGGAGACATGTTTGCGCGGACGCTTTTCGGCGCGCTCGCGAATCTCCTGCTGTTCTTCGGGCGCCTTCTCGCGCAGCGGCGCGGCAAAGTCGACGCCGGCGAGTTCGGCGAGCGATTTGCCCAATTGCTCGCGCAGCGTTTTCAGCCGCACTTCCTCAACCGCGCCTTCGGCGAGATCGCCGAGTTGAAACGGCCCAAAGGACACGCGAATGAGTCGCGTCACGTCGAGCCCGAGATGCGCCATGACCCGCTTGATTTCGCGGTTCTTGCCTTCGGTGAGGCTCATCGCGATCCAGACGTTTGCGCCCTGCTCGCGCTCGACCCGCGCTTCGATCGGCGCATAATGGACGCCGTCGATCGTTATGCCGCCGAGCAGCGAATCGAGCTGCGCCTGATCGATCGCGCCATGCGCGCGCACACGATAGCGACGCGTCCAGCCGGTCGCCGGCAATTCGAGGGTGCGCGCCAGGCCGCCGTCATTGGTGAGCAGCAGCAGCCCTTCCGTGTTGATGTCGAGCCTGCCGACGCTGACGAGCCGCGGCAAATCGGGATGGCGCTCCTCAAGATAGGAAAACGCCGTGGCTCGGCCTTCTTCGTCGCGCGCGGTAGTGACATAGCCGGCGGGCTTGTGGAAGAGAAACAGCCGGGTGCGCTCGCGCGCCTGCATCGGCGCGCCGTCGATCGTGATCTTGTCGCTATCGCTCACATTGAAGGCGGGACTGGTCAGCACGCGCCCGTTGACGGCGACGCGGCCTTCGGCGATCCAGCGCTCCGCGTCGCGGCGCGAACTCACGCCGGCGCGCGCCATGACCTTGGCGATCCGATCGCCTTCGAAGGCCTTTTCGCCCGGCGCGGGTTCAGGCGCGGCGGCGCGCTTGGCGAAGGCGGGCTTGGCGAAGGCGGGCTTGGCGAAGGCGGGCTTGCCGCGCTCGGGCTTGCCGCGCTCGCGATCGAGCCGGGGCGAGGCGGGTTTGTCGAAGCGCGGCTTGTCAAGACGAGGCTTGTCAAAGCGCGGCTTTGTCGGCCTTGCGTCTTTGCCCGCGGCGGCGGGCGGCGCGGGCGCGTCCTTGGCGCGGCGGCGCAAGGGTCGATCGCCGCTGGCGGAGCCGGCGCGGGTATTGCGGTTCTTTTCGGTCATGGGTTCTGATAGCAGGCGGGACGCGCGCTTTGAAGCGCGATTGCGGAAAGGCCCAGGATGAACGTCGACGATCCCTTCGCTGCCGCCTTCGATGAGGCGCGCGCCGCCGCCGCGGCGGGAGAAGTCCCGGTCGGCGCGGCGCTCGCGCGCAATGGCGAAGTGATCGCTGTCGCAGGCAACCGCACGCTGCGCGATCGCGATCCGACGGCCCATGCCGAAATGCTGGTCATTCGCCAAGCCTGCGCCGCGATCGGATCGGAGCGCCTCGTCGACTGCGATCTCTATGTGACGCTCGAGCCCTGCGCGATGTGCGCGGCGGCGATCAGCTTTGCGCGCATCCGGCGGCTCTATTACGCGGCGAGCGATCCGAAGGGCGGCGCGGTCGAGCACGGGCCGCGGTTCTTCTCGCAGCCGACCTGCCATCATCGGCCCGAAGTCTATGGCGGCATTCGCGAGAGCGAGGCGGCGCAGCTCCTGCGCGACTTCTTTCAGGCGCGGCGCTAGAGCGCGCTGCGCTTCAAACGATCCTGCTCCGAGCCTCTAGCCGCAACGCCGCCTGCGCCAGACCGTGGCGAAGCGTATCGCGGCAGGCGTCGCCGGCGGCGAAAATCCGCGACGCCTTGAACAGGTCGAGCGCGAGATATTGATGCACCTCGGGCCGAATCAGCACGTCGGGCGGCCGCTCCGCGATCATGCGCGAGCTGATCGCATTCATCATGATCTGGCTTGCAACGATCATTGTTTCGAAGGCGGAGGGCGCCCCCTTGCCGGTCTCGACGCCGAAATTGCCGGAAACGTCGACGGCGATGACAATATCGGCAAGGCCCCAGAGATGATCATAGGGCAGCGGATTGACCAATCCGCCATCGACGAAATAGCCGTGATCGCGTTGGGCGGCGCGCACAATGCCCGGTATCGCCATTGACCCGGCGATGGCGGGACGCAGAGGGCCTGTCGCGAAAACCGCCTCGATGCGGCGGCGAAAGTCGGTCGCGACGACTTGCAACGGAATGCTCAAATCTTCGAAGCGCTCCGGCATGCCCGCAGGCCAGAATGCCTGGAGAAAGCGCTCGCCGTCGAACAGCAGCGGATGCGCCACTCGGGCAAGCAGCCGCTTTCGCCCGCGCGCCCGCGCATGCAGCAGCCGGCGCGCGAGGCCGATGCGGTTCTTGAGAATGGCCTGAGTGTGGGCGCGCAACTGGGCCCCCGAAAAGCCCGCCGCATAGGCGGCGCCGACAATGGCGCCGATCGAGGCGCCGGCGATGGCGACCGGCCGCACACCCAAATCGTCAAGCGCTTCGAGCACGCAAATATGGGCAAGTCCGCGCGCGCCGCCCCCGCCCAGCGCGAGCGCGACGGTCTTGCCGCGGTAGAGGCTCACAGGAATTTCTCCAAAGCGGCGAGCGTCGCCTCAGGCGCTTCCTCCATCGGAAAAAGTCCGCAGTCGAGGCGCGCCTCGATCGCGTCGTCGCGCCATTCGCGCCATGCGGCGATGAGTGAGGGACCGGTCTTCGGGAAAGTCGCGTCGCCCGCGATGATCAGCGTCGGCATGGCGAGCTTCTTCCCCTCAGCCCGGTCGGCTTCGAGATGCGCGCGATCGATGGTCGCCCCTGCGCGAAAATCCTCGCAGAAAGCGCGAATGCGCGCCGGATCGTTGAAGGCCTGGCGATAGGCGGCGAGCGCGTCCGCTTCAAATACGTCAAGCGATTTTGCTTTCGTCGCGTTGATCAGCGCATCGTCGAGAAAGCCGATCGGATCCAGGCCGATCAGATCTTCCGGCTTGGGCGCGTCAGCCGCCAGGAAGCGGGCGCGTCCGACGCGCTGCAGATCGCCATCGCCGAAGTCATCGTCAAGCGGCGCGATATTGACAAGCGCAATCTTGTCCAGCCTGCCCGGCTGATCGAGCGCAAGGCGCTGGCCGACGCGCGCGCCCCTGTCGTGCCCGACGAGCGCGAAGCGCACATGGCCGAGCGACTCCATCACAGCCACGACATCAGCCGCCATTTCCCGCTTCGTATAATTCGCGCCTCTTTCGCTCGTCGGAACGGACGACCAGCCGTAACCGCGCAGATCCATCGCGACGACAGTGAAGCGCCTGGCGAGCGACGGCGCGATCTTACGCCAGGCGACATGCGTCTCGCCGAACCCATGTAGCAGGACCACCGGAGGGCCCTCGCCACGGACGCGGGCGAATATTTTTCCGGCCGGCGCGTCGATCCAATGCGAAGCAAAACCCGGGAACAGATGCGCGTGATCGGACATTTGTTACAACCACCTCCTATGGCGTGCGAAAGCGTTCGTACGAACGTTATACAGTATCAGCCCCAACGCTCTCGAAATATATATCGCGGGCCGTCAAGCGACTATGTCACGAAGATCGCGCGCCTTGTTTGCTTGAAAAGAAGGCTGAAGCGCTCCAATGTTGAGGAAGGTCAAGAAAATTTTTGAATCAACATGCGCAACGGGAGAGAGAGATGGCAAGCCAGATCGTCAACGAGGTTGTCGCCGCGAATAACGCTTATGCCGCCAATTTCGGAAAGAAGAGCGAACTTGCGCTGCCCCCGGCGCGCGGTTTCGCGATCCTGACCTGTATGGACGCGCGTCTCGATCCGGCGAAATACGCTGGCCTCTCCGAGGGCGACGCCCATGTCATTCGCAACGCCGGCGGTCGCGCATCGGACGATGCGATTCGCTCGCTGGTCATTTCTCACAAGCTGCTCGGCACTAAGGAGTGGTTTGTCATTCACCACACCAATTGCGGCATGGAGCTCTTTTGCGACGAGATCATGAGCGACTTGCTGGACGACAGTCTCGCGACGGCGAGTTTCGACGGCAAGAACTGGTCGAATCCGCAACATGGCGGCGGTTGCGCAGCCGGTCATTTCATCAAATGGCACACGATCAAGAATCAGGAGGAGAGCGTGGCGCAGGACGTAGCGCGAATCCGCTCGCATCCGCTAACGCCAAAGAACATCCCGATCTACGGCTATATCTATGATGTGAAGACCGGCAAGATCAACGAGGTCGCGGAAGCGACGAAGCTCGGCATGGCGGCGTAATCAGCATTGCCGCAAGGTTCGTCATCGCGCGTCGCGGGCGAAGCGCCAGAAGCGCGCCCTATGGCGTCGGCATCGCTCCCTGCCCGCTGCGCGATGACGACCTGACGAGCCGAGTCGTTCCCGGCAGGCCAGAGGCCTGACCGGGAATAGCCGTTCACACGGACTTCGATCATTCGAAGGCGACCTGAACTCTCGTCACCGCGCGGTCGAAGAGCCCGGTCGGCAGATAGCACAGCGGATTGGTTGCGAGCGGCGCTTCCTTGCAGTGCTCATGCGCGCTCGTCCACGCATAGCCCGCATGCGCCATGCAGCCGAGAATATATGTGCGGATCAGGTGATCCGGGTCGACGCGGCGGTTGTCGGGATAGCTAGACTCGCCATCCAGTTCGCAGGCCGAAGTCTGGATCTGCTGCGCCTTGAAAAAGGACGAACTGGAGCCGATCAATCCGGCTTCGGCGCCAACGACCATGATCATTCCGCCGACAAGGGCGGCGATGGCGGTCACCTTGCTTACTTTGAACTGCACGTCGAGCAGCGAGAGCAGGCCGGCGGTCGCCAGAGCGACGCCGACGAAGATCAACACGAGAATCATGACCGTTCTCCGATGTCAGAGTAATTTGTCGACGCCGTCCGACTAAGAGACGGACACGCTTAGCGATGACCGCAGACGGCGACGGCGCATAGACGATTCATTGCGCCTTCGCTCGACGCGCTAGGCGCCGCGAAAGAACGCAACGAGGCTCATGATTGGAGTGTGCGTGTCGAAGGCGTCGCGGTCTGCGACTTAGTCACCAGCGTTCATGCTTTGCTTGAAGCGCAATGGCGCCTTCAGAGTTTCTTCTTCAATTCGTATAGCGCCGAGAGCGCCTCGCGCGGCGTCATCTGATCCGGATCGATCGCTTTGAGCGCGTCGCGCAACGCGTCTTTCGGCGCCGGCGCCTCTGAGATCCGCGTAAAAAGCGGCAGATCGTCGATCAAAGTTTCGACCGGGGCGCGCCGGTCCGCCGCCTCCAATTCTCCAAGAATGGCGTGCGCGCGCGCGACGACGCTCGCGGGCAAGCCTGCCAGCTGCGCGACATGCACGCCATAGGAGCGGTCCGCGGCGCCCTTGATCACCTCATGCAGGAACACGACGTCGCCCGCGTGATCGGTTACTTTCATCGTCAGATTGACGAGTCGCGGCAGTCGCTTCGCCAGCTGCGTCAGCTCGTGAAAATGCGTGGCGAAAATCGCGCGCGAGCGATTGACCTCGTGCAAATGTTCGATCGTCGCCCAGGCGATCGACAGCCCGTCGAATGTCGCCGTGCCGCGGCCGATCTCATCGAGAATGACCAGCGAGCGCACCGTCGCGCAGTTCAGAATCCCTGCGGTTTCGACCATCTCGACCATGAAGGTCGAGCGCCCGCGCGCGAGATCATCCGAGGCGCCGACGCGAGAGAACAGTCGATCGACGACGCCGATGCGCGCCGACGTTGCGGGCACGTAAGAGCCCGTTTGCGCGAGGACCGCAATGAGCGCGTTCTGGCGCAGATAGGTCGATTTGCCGGCCATGTTCGGCCCGGTGACGACGGCGATGCGGCCGCCCTCGGCGCCGCCGAGATCACAGTCGTTCGCGGCGAAGGCCTTGCCCTGCGATCGAAGCGACGCTTCGACGACCGGATGGCGCCCGCCGACAATGTCGAAATCGAGCGAAGCGTCGATTATGGGGCGCGTCCAGCCGCGTTTCTCGGCGACTTCAGCGAGCGCGCTATAAAGGTCGAGCCTCGCGAAAGCCTCGGCGAGCCGCTGCAGCTCTTCCGCCTTCGCGCAAACATCGGCGACCAGCGCGTCGAAGATCGCCAATTCGCGCGCCAGCGCACGATCGGCGGCAGAAGCGATTTTCGCTTCGAGTTCGACAAGTTCGCGCGTCGAGAAACGCATCGCGTCGGCCATCGTCTGGCGATGCGTGAAGGTCGCGTCGAACGGCGGCCGCAGCAGCTTTTCGCCATGCGCCGGCTGAACCTCAAGAAAGAAGCCGAGAAAATTATTGTGCTTGATCTTCAGCTTCGTTCCGGTGAGCCCGGCATAGCGCCCCTGCAGTTCGGCGATCACCTTGCGGCTCTCGTCGCGAAGTCGTCTCGCGTCATCGAGTTCGGCGTCGCGGCCCTCTCGAATGAAATCGCCGTTGCGCTTGTCGAGGGGCGGATTGTCTTTCAAGGCCCCGCCGATATTTTCGGCGAGCGCGACATCGGCGCGAGAAAGCGTATAAGCTTCCGCCGCGATCTCCGATGGCGGATCGAGCTGCGCAAAAAGGGCCGCGATGTCCCGCGCCGCCTCAAGCGCGACGCCGACGCTGGCAAGATCGCGCGGACCGCCGCGCTCAAGCGACAGTCGCGACAGAGCCCGGGAAAGATCCGGCGCGCGGGCGAGCCTGGCGCGAAGCGCGCCGCGCAGATCGAGTCTTTCGAGAAAAAAGCCGACGGCGTCGAGTCGCGCGGCGATCGACCGCGCCTCCGTCAACGGCGCGGCGATGCGCTCGGAGAGAAGTCGCGCGCCAGCAGGCGAGACGGTGAGATCGACGACCGACAGCAGCGAGCCCTCCCGCGCGCCTGACAGCGTGCGGGTCAATTCCAGATTGGCGCGCGTCGCACCGTCGATATCGAGCGTCGTCAGCTCTCGCAGACTCGTCGGACGCGAAAGCGCCGGACGCTGCCCCTTCTGCGTGCGCTCGACATAGAGGATCGCCGTCGCGGCGGCGGCGAGTTCGACGTCGCTCAAGGCGCAAAAGCCGTCGAGCGTCGCTACGCCGTAAAATTCCATCAGGCGTCGCGCCGCGTCGGCGCGGTCGCCGACATCGCGGCCGATCGGCGCAACCGGGACGCCCGCCGCCTCGAAAAGCGCGGATAGCGAAGAGTCCCTGCACAATGCATCGGCGACGACGATCTCGCGCGGCTCCACACGGGCGATCTCGGCGCCAAGCGCGCCTTCTTCGCGCGCGCAGAGCGTGAAGGCGCCGGTCGAAATATCGACGCTTGCGAGTCCGTATCGCCAAAACCCGTCATCGCCGCGCAAGCGCGCGATCGCCAGAAAGGCGTTTTGTCGCGCCGGATCGAGCAAGGCGTCTTCGGTGATCGTGCCGGGCGTGACGAGCCGCACGACGTCGCGCCGCACCACCGATTTCGCGCCGCGCTTTCTTGCTTCGGCCGGGTCTTCGGTCTGTTCACAGACGGCGACTCTATGTCCGAGCGCAATCAGCTTTTGCAGATAGTCATTGGCGCGCTCCACCGGCACGCCGCACATCGGAATGTCTTCGCCCATATGCTTGCCGCGCTTCGTGAGCATGATGCCGAGCGCGCGTGAGGCCGTCTGCGCGTCCTCGAAAAACAGTTCGTAGAAATCGCCCATGCGATAGAACAACAGGCAATCGGCGTTCGCCGCCTTGATCTCGATATATTGCGCGATCATCGGCGTCGCGCGCGCCGGCGCCTTGTCGTCGGCGGTTGTCGCAGGAGGTGGCGCGGAGTGTTTCATCGACGCGAGTGTAGCGGCGTTACGGCTTAAGCGCCACGCGAGTGGCGCACTGAGATGTGGACGGCGCGACTAACTCTGTTCAAGCATCGTCGATGACGCTTCGCCATTGCTCCGCGACTTTTGGCGCGTGCCGTCTTTGAGACAAAACGACGCTTGTGGACGCCGCCGCGCTCCGGTTATGGTCGCCGCGCTGCGTTGCAACACAAAAGGGGCGGGCATGGCCGACGACATGGCGGAGACTCGGGCGGAAGGAGAACAGCGCGCGGCGATTTCGGACAAGGAGGCGCTGCTCTTCCATTCGCGCGGCCGACCGGGAAAGCTGGCCGTTGTCGCCTCGAAGCCGATGGCGACTCAGCGCGATCTGTCGCTGGCCTATTCGCCGGGCGTCGCGGCGCCCGTGCTCGCCATCGCCAAGGACCCTTCCGCGGCCTTCGACTATACGACGCGCGGCAATATGGTCGCGGTCATTACCAACGGCACCGCGATCCTCGGGCTCGGCGATCTCGGCGCCTTGGCGGCGAAGCCGGTGATGGAAGGGAAGGCCGCGCTGTTCAAGCGGTTCGCCGACATCGATTCGATCGATCTCGAAATCGATGCGAAGGAGGTCGACGCATTCGTCAATGCGGTGCGCTATCTCGGCCCCTCATTTGGCGGAATTAATCTCGAAGACATCAAGGCCCCCGAGTGTTTCGTCATCGAGGAGCGGCTGCGCGATCTCATGGACATTCCGGTGTTTCATGACGATCAGCACGGCACCGCGATCATCTCATCGGCCGGGCTGATCAACGCGCTGAAGCTGACCGGACGCGACATTGGCGACGCCAAGCTCGTCTGCAACGGCGCTGGCGCCGCCGGCATCGCCTGTCTCGATCTCGCCAAGGCGCTCGGGTTCGATCCGCGCAACGTCATCCTGTGCGACACCAAGGGCGTCGTCTACCGCGGCCGTCAGGAAGGCATGAATCAGTGGAAGAGCGCGCATGCCGTCGACACGAAGGCGCGCACGCTCGCCGAAGCGCTGGAAGGCGCGGATATTTTCTATGGCCTCTCCGTCAAGGGCGCGCTGACGCCGAAAATGCTTCTCGCCATGGCGGACAATCCGATCGTCTTCGCCATGGCCAATCCCGATCCGGAGATCACGCCGGAAGAAGCGCGCGCGACGCGGACTGACGTGATCATCGCCACGGGGCGTTCCGACTATCCCAACCAGGTCAACAATGTTTTAGGCTTTCCATACATCTTTCGCGGCGCGCTCGACGTTCGCGCGCGCACGATCAATATGGAAATGAAAATCGCCGCGGCGCGGGCCCTCGCCGATCTCGCGCGCGAGGACGTGCCGGACGAAGTGGCGAACGCCTATCGCGGCGCCAGACCGCGTTTTGGCCGCGACTATATTATCCCGGCGCCTTTCGATCCGCGCCTGATCTCGATCATCCCGCCTGCCGTGGCGCTTGCGGCGATGGACACCGGCGTGGCGCGGCGTCCGATCGTCGACATGAAGGCCTATCGCGCGGAGCTTTCGGCGCGCCGCGATCCGATCGCCGGACTGATGCAGACGATTCACGAGCGGGTGCGGCGCGATCCGAAGCGCGTCGTCTTCGCCGAGGGCGAAGAGGAGCAAGTGATCCGCGCCGCGATCGCCTTCGTCAATCAGGGTTTCGGACGCGCCGTGCTGGTGGGCCGCGAGGATCGCGTCAAGGATGCGGCGGCGAACGCCGGCCTGGAGCTGCCGTCTGAGATCGAAATCCACAACGCCAAGCTCTCTCATCGCAACGCGGTCTATGCGCAATTCCTGTTCGAGCGCCTGCAGCGCAAGGGATTTCTCATGCGCGACTGCCAGCGCTTGATCAATCAGGACCGCAATCATTTCGCCGCGGCGATGGTGGCGCAGGGCGACGCCGACGCCATGGTGACCGGCGTCACGCGCAATTTCTCCCATGCGCTCGAGGACGTGCGGCGCGTCATCGACCATAAGCCCGGGCACCGCGTCATCGGCGCTTCGCTGATTCTGGCAAATGGTCGCATCGTCGTCGTCGCCGACACGGCGATCACCGAAATGCCCGACGCCGCGGAGCTGGCCGAAATCGCCATCGAGGCGGCGGGCGTGGCGCGCCGCATCGGCCTTGTGCCGCGCGTCGCCATGCTGGCCTTTTCGACCTTCGGCTATCCGCCGGGCGAACGCACGGCGCGGGTGCATCAGGCGGTCAGCGTGCTGGATCGCCAGCGCGTCGATTTCGAATATGAGGGTGAGATGGGCGCCGACATTGCGCTCAACCGGGAGCTGATGAGCGCCTATCCGTTTTCGCGCCTCAGCGATGCGGCCAATGTCCTTGTCATGCCGGCGTTTCATTCGGCGGCTATTTCGACAAAAATGTTACAGGAACTCGGCGGCGCGACCGTGCTCGGGCCGCTGATCGTCGGACTCGACAAACCGATTCAAATCGTCCAACTCGGCGCAACGGACACGGAGATCGTCAATATGGCGGCGCTCGCCGCCTTTGGCGTCGGGGGATAGCCCGCCCTTCCCTTGATGGGAGGGAGGGTCTCGCCACGGGCGCGGCATGGGCGCGGCATGGGATGGTCCCCGCATCGCCCCCTGCTCACCCCTACCGGCTGCGCCGCCGCAAATGAAGTGAGAGACGAACGCTGATGAATATTGCGATGATTGGCTCGGGTTATGTGGGTCTCGTTTCGGGCGCCTGTTTCGCCGACTTCGGCCATAACGTCATTTGCGTCGACGCCGACGCCGGCAAGATCGCGCGCCTCAAGGCCGGCGAAATTCCGATCTACGAGCCCGGCCTCGACGAGCTCGTCGCCAACAATGTCGAACAGAAGCGCTTGTCCTTCACTACCGAACTCGCAGCGTCGGTAAAGAATGCGGACGCCGTCTTCATCGCGGTCGGCACGCCGTCGCGCCGCGGCGACGGCCATGCCGATTTGTCCTTCGTCTACGCCGCCGCGCAGACCATCGCCGGCGCGCTCGAAGGATTCACGGTCGTCGTCA
>VGDY01000026.1 GCA_016869555.1 Alphaproteobacteria bacterium
CGCTTGCGCCGGAGTCGAAGGCGCGGCCTCGGACGGCGGCGACGGCGATTGCGCCGGAGTCGGCGCCGGCGTCGATTGGCCGGGAGCGGGAGCTGGCGCCGTCTGGGGCGTTTCGGTCTGAGCCCTGACCGGCGCGCCGATCGCGAGCGCCGCCAACAGCGCCGCGAACAGGATGCGAAGGCCAGGAGCGGAAGAGCTTCTCTTCATTCTGACGCCGTGTCGCGCATCGCGTCGCGACGCGCCCCTATGGGCGCGATGTGAATCATGCGCGCCCCTTTCTAATTCTCGCATACTCCTTCCTTGGGAGAGCGTAAACGAGCCGCCGCCCTTCGCCGCCTTTCGCGGCGCAGCGGGATGACCGGCGCGGAGCGGACGCTTGCCTTTTCCCGCGCCGCCCCGCATACCGCGCCGCAACAGGCAATCGAATTCCGGGACGGATATGGGCTTCAAATGTGGCATCGTCGGCCTGCCGAACGTCGGCAAGTCGACCCTCTTCAACGCGCTCACGCAGACCGCCGCCGCGCAGGCCGCCAACTACCCCTTCTGCACGATCGAGCCCAATGTCGGCGAAGTCGCCGTTCCGGACCCGAGGCTTGAGGAACTGGCCAGGATCGCGGGCTCGAAGGAAATCATTCCGACCCGGCTGACCTTCGTCGACATCGCCGGGCTGGTGCGCGGCGCCTCCAAAGGCGAAGGTCTCGGCAATCAGTTTCTCGCCAATATTCGCGAATGCGACGCCATCGCCCATGTCGTGCGCTGTTTCGAGGACGGCGACGTGACCCATGTCGAGGGCGTCGTCGACCCGATCCGCGACATCGAGACGATCGAGACCGAGCTGATGCTCGCCGATCTCGAAAGCTTGGAGAAGCGCGTCGTCGCCATGGAGAAGAAGGCGAAGGGCGGCGACAAGGAAGCCAAAGCGCTCGTCGATCTGATGAACCGCTGTCTCGTCTTGTTGCGCGAGGGCAAGCCGGCGCGTCTCGCCAAGGTCGCCGACGACGAGCGCGCCGACTTCGCCGGACTCGGACTCCTGTCGTCGAAACCCGTTCTCTATGTCTGCAACGTCGAGGAAGGGTCGGCGGCCGAGGGCAACGCCCATTCGGCGAAAGTCGCGGGGCGCGCCGCCGAGGAAGGCGCGGCGGCGGTCGTCGTCTCGGCGAAGATCGAAAGCGAAATCGCGGTGCTGCCGGCCGAGGAGCAGAAGGATTATCTCGAAGCCGTGGGGCTGATCGAGCCCGGGCTCAATCGCGTCATCCGCGCCGGCTACGACCTTCTGCATCTCATCACTTATTTCACCGTCGGCCCGAAGGAAGCGCGCGCCTGGACGATCGAAAAAGGCGTGCGCGCGCCGGCGGCGGCGGGGGTGATTCACACGGACTTCGAGAAGGGCTTCATCCGCGCCGAGACGATCGCCTATGATGATTACGTCGCCAACAAGGGCGAGGCGGGCGCCCGCGACGCCGGGCGCTTAAGGCTGGAAGGCAAGGAATATGTGGTCGCCGACGGCGACGTGATGCATTTCAGGTTTAATACCTAACACGCACCATCGCTCAAAGGAGCGCACGCATCCCGTGGTTGCGCCGCCGCCGTTAAGTCAGTGAAAGTAGACAGTCTGTCCAAAGCATTTGGTGCGATCCATCGGATGGTTGCCCGACCGTACACCCGCAAAAACCTTCATCCCCGCTGCAGCGTGCGCCGGGCTCGTCGCGTTTACCGCGCGAACGTTTTTAATTCGGCCGTCGCGTGATGTCTCGAACCGAATATAAGCGCTGCCCGGTCCCGGCGAAGCAATGCGCGCGGCGTTAGTATTCATCTGTGAATAGATGGTCTGCAGATAGGCCAAATCGTCCGACGTCAACTCTCCCGCAAAACATGAAACTGCGGCCAGCAAGGCAAATGCGATGACTAGCCATCTGGCGACGTGAGGCATAGCGCGCTCGGAATCGGACTTCTTCTATTTCGACAGATTATCGATCCGCTTGTTCAGCTCCTCGAGCTGGCGCTTCAGATCGGCGACGTCGCCGCCTTCCTTGCGCGCGCCGCCGGCGCCTTCCTGCTCGTCGAGCGTCGGCGCCGTGGTCATCATGCCTTCCGTCGGCACGCCGAAGGGGTTGAACATGGTCAGCGCCTGACGGAACACGGTCATGTTCTTGCGGGCCTGCTCCTCGAGCGACTGGAAGGCGGCGCGGGTCGGCTCGGCGAAAGGACCGGCGCCGACGCCGAGCGCCGAGGCGAACTGGTCGCGAAACTTCTGCTGCTCCTTGGTGAGCTTGTCGATCGAGAATTCGAGATAGCTCGGCACCAGCATCTGCATTGAATCGCCGTAGAAACGGATGAGCTGGCGCAGGAAGGCGATCGGCAGAAGGCTCTGGCCTTCCTTGCCCTCCTGCTCGAAAATGATCTGGGTGAGCACCGGCCGGGTGATGTCGTCGCCGCTTTTTGCGTCGCACACCACGAAATCCTCGCCGCGCTTGACCATCGCCGCGAGGTCCTCAAGCGTCACATAAGTGCTTGTTCCGGTGTCGTAGAGTCGACGATTGGCGTATTTTTTGATGGTTGTGGGTTTCTTCTCGGTCGCCATACGCCTGACACGCTCCCCTCGCCGCACGCCGCCGCCCGCCTAAAATTCAATCGCCTGGCTCGAACGATACGCGCAAATTGGCGCCTGCGGCAATATTTTCGTGCCGAAAGCCTTTCGCGAGCGCCCGATTCCGTGCAAAACGTGCCGCGACTTGCCCAGCGCAAGCGCGAAAGTCCGACAATTCGCCCCCTGGCCGGCCGAGGCGGCCGGGTGGTTTGACTATTCTTTGAGGAGAGCGACAGATGACCGATATCGTGATCGTTTCCGCGGCGCGCACCGCCGTCGGATCGTTCAACGGAGCCTTTGGAGCGGTTCCGGCGCACGAGCTCGGCGCCGTCGCCATCAAGGCCGCTCTTGAACGCGCCAAGGTCCAGCCGGGCGAGGTCTGCGAGGTGATCTTCGGCCAGGTTCTCGACGCGGCGCAGGGCCAGAATCCGGCGCGTCAGGCGGCGATCAAGGCCGGCATTCCCGACAGCGCCACCGCCTTCGGGATCAATCAGGTCTGCGGCTCGGGCCTGCGCGCCGTCGCTCTCGCCGCGCAGCAGATCCAGTCGGGCGACGCCACGATCGTGGTCGCCGGCGGCCAGGAGTCGATGTCGCTCGCGCCGCATGCGTCGCAGCTGCGCACCGGCACGAAGATGGGCGACGTGAAATTCGTCGACACGATGATCGTCGACGGCCTCACCGACGCCTTCAATAATTATCACATGGGCCTGACCGCCGAGAATGTCGCCAAGCAATGGCAGATCACCCGCGAGCAGCAGGACGAATTCGCGGTCATGTCGCAGAACAAGGCCGAGGCGGCGCAGAAGGCCGGCAAGTTCAAGGACGAGATCGTCCCCTATACGATCTCGACCAAGAAGGGCGACGTCGTCGTCGACGCCGACGAATATATCAAGCATGGCGTCACCATGGAGGGCGTCTCCAAGCTGCGGCCGGCCTTCGCCAAGGACGGGACGGTGACGGCGGCGAACGCCTCGGGCCTCAATGACGGCGCCGCGGCGCTGGTCGTGATGAGCGCCGACGAGGCCAAAAAGCGCGGCCTGACGCCGCTGGCGCGCATCGCCTCCTGGGCGACCGCCGGCGTCGATCCGGCGGTGATGGGTTCGGGCCCGATCCCTGCGTCGCGCAAGGCGCTGGAAAAGGCCGGCTGGAAGGTATCCGACCTCGATCTCGTCGAGGCGAACGAAGCCTTCGCGGCCCAGGCGCTCGCGGTCAACAAGGACATGGGCTGGGACCCCGCCATCGTGAACGTCAATGGCGGCGCGATCGCGCTCGGCCATCCCATCGGCGCTTCGGGCGCGCGCATCCTCACCACGCTCCTGCACGAAATGGCCCGGCGCGACGCGAAGAAGGGCCTCGCGACGCTCTGCATCGGCGGCGGCATGGGCATCGCGCTGACGGTGGAGCGGTAATCCGAGGCAGTCGGCAGTCGTGAAGAGGCAGTCGGAGTTCGTTTATTCCGACTGCCGACTGCCTATTGCCGACTGCCGTTTCAAACGATCAAAACATTCAGGAGGAGACTCTTTAAATGGCAAGAACTGCAGTTGTGACAGGCGGCACGCGCGGCATCGGCGAGGCGATTTCCAAGGCGCTGAAGGCGGCGGGCTATACTGTCGCGGCCACCTACGCCGGCAATGACGAGGCCGCCAACAAGTTCAAGGCGGAGACGGGCATTCCGGTCTATAAATTCGACGTTTCCGACTATGACGCCTGCGCCGCCGGCCTCGCGCAGATCGAGAAGGACGTCGGTCCGGTCGACATTCTCGTCAACAACGCCGGCATCACCAAGGACCGTCTGTTCCACAAGATGGACCTCGCCCAGTGGCAGGCGGTGATCAACACCAATCTCAATTCGCTCTTTAACGTCACGCGCCCGGTCATCAACGGCATGCGCGATCGCGGCTTCGGCCGCATCATCGTGATTTCGTCGATCAATGGCCAGAAGGGCCAGGCCGGCCAGACCAACTATTCCGCCTCCAAGGCCGGCGACATCGGCTTCGTGAAGGCGCTGGCGCAGGAGAGCGCCTCGAAGGGGATCACCGTCAACGCCATCGCGCCCGGCTATATCGCCACCGAAATGGTGAAGGCCGTTCCGCAGGACGTGCTCGACAAGCACATCATTCCCTATATCGCCGTCGGCCGCCTCGGCGAACCGGAGGAAATCGCGCGCGCCGTCGTATTTCTCGCGGCGGAGGACGCCGGCTTTATCACCGGCTCGACATTGACGATCAACGGCGGCCAGTATCTGCACTGAGCGGATATTGTTTTCGGAATAGAATTGGCCGGCGTCTCGCCGGCCATGTTCCGCCTTGCAGGCGCCGCGCTATTCCGCGCATAGCGAGATGGCCATGAGCATAGAGGATGATCGACTTCGACCCGCGCCTTTGACCGGCGAGATTGGTTCGCGCGCAATCGCCTCGCCCGCCGGCGGGTTCTGTCCTTCGCCCGCAATCTCCCGGCCGAGGTTCGCCGCCGCCGCGACAAAATATCTTTCTCAACGCGGCGGATATGTCGTTCTGGTTTTGAACGGCTGCTTTTTCGCGTTCATTTCCTATTGGCTATACAAGAACATTGAATTTGCCGATCTTACGTCGCAGCTCAAGCAAATCCCGTTAACCGCGATTGCGATCGCGATGACGATGAATGTCGTCGTCCTGCTGTTCTATGGGTCGCGCCTCTCGACGCTGCTTCAAGGCGGATTTTTGTCTGGTTTTCTGATCGCGACGATGGGTTTCACCTTCAACAGCCTCGTCCCGTTTCGAGCCGGCGAAGGCGTCAAAATCTATTTTGGACACTCTTATTTTGATTATGCGATCGGCGGGATCAGCGCCGCCGTCCTGCTGGAAAAGCTTTACGACGTCACCGCGATCATCGTCCTGTCGCTGCTGATTTTGGCGAGCTCGGATTCGAGCCTGATCGACCCGCGCTTGCTGCTCCCCGCCGCGATGATCATCGCGATGATCTTCGCGGGCGTCTTCGCTTTGCGGCGGAGAGGCGTCGCTTTGAGCCTTCCGGATTGGGGCGTCGTCAGAGCGCTGCGACTCGACATATTTCTCCAACAGGCCGAGCGACTGGTCGCCAACCACCGCGCGGCGAGAACCGTCTTCTTCACGGCGTCGATCTGGACGGCCAACGTCTGCCTGGTCTACGTCGCCTTCAGAACCCTGCTGCCCGAAATCGATTTCACGCTTGTGCATGCGATGACTCTATTGATCATTGGCGCGCTGGCGATCGCCGTTCCTGCAAGCCCCGCCGGCCTCGGGCTGTTCGAGGCCGGCATCGTCGCCTATCTGGTCAACTCCTATGGCGTGCAGAAGGAGCGCGCCATTTCCGCGGCGCTCGCCTATCATTTCTCGATCACCGCGCCGCACACGCTGATCGTCGTCGGTTTTCTGGCAATTGCATTCTTTCAATTTTTGAGAAAGCGCTGGACGGCGTAATTTTCGTGCCGCCCATAAGCGGAGTCATACGCTGCGGCGCTTGCCTTTCATGACGCATCCGCCACCCGCGGCCTGCCGAACTTTCTTGCTCTTGAGGCATCGCGGCGTCTGACCGGCGTCGACGCTCGCCGCGACCGACGCTGTGTTCGACGCGCGTTTCAAGCCGCCGGCGCTCGAATAGAAGCTGAACGACATGGCAAGGGCGGCGGCGACCAGAAATATGAACATTCGCATATCGTCTGTCCTCTGAGGCGATTGAATGAAAATCGTCGCTATCCTCCTCGAAAACGCGTTTAGTCGCTGTGCGCTCACGCACAAGCAAGGGCGCCGCCCGGCTTGACGGCGCCGCTAAAGGGGTATATACACTTATTATGGCTTCGTTAGATCAAACCGACGTCAGGCTCTGCGCGCAAAACTGCGCGGCCGTCAATATCCGGCGCGCCAGCCGCGCGATCACGCGGCTCTATGGGCAGTTCATGGCGGCGACCGGACTGGAGCCGACCCAATATTCGCTGCTCGTCGCCTGTTCTCTCACCGGCGGCGCAACTGTCAGCAAATTGGCCGAGGCCTTCGTCCTCGAGCGCAGCGCGCTCGCCCGTAACCTCGCGGTTTTGGAGAAGAGAGGACTGGTGAAGGTGAAAGCCGGCGACGACCGCCGCACCCGCAAGATCGCGCTGACGGCCTTCGGCGAAGCGACGCTCGCCAATGCGCTGCCGCATTGGCGCGAAGCGCAGTCCGCGGTCGAGACGAAATTCGGCGCCGAACGCCTGCAAAGGTTGTTGTCAGAACTACGCGCGCTGATGGATGCGACTTCGTCGGTCTAGGACATTGCTCGACGACACTCGCGCGCCTCAAAAGGGGTATATACATCTATGATCGATCGCAGCCTCTCCCCCGCACCGGACGCCGCCGCCGAACCTGGCGCCGACGGTCTCCGCGACATCGCCCTTCGGGCCGGCGCCGACGATGTCGGCCTCGTTTCGCTCGACGATCCGGCGCTTGACGATCAGCGCCGCGACATTCTCGCCGCCTTCCCCTTCGCGCGAACGCTCCTATCCTTCGTCGTCAAAATGAATCGCGAGAACATTCGCAGTCCCGCGCGTTCCGCCGCCAACCTCGAGTTTCATCATTCGGCCGACGATTGCGATGACATCGCGCGCCGCATCGTTCTCGCGCTCCAGGCGCGCGGCGTGCGCGCCGCCTATCCGTCGATGGGCTTTCCGATGGAGGCGTCGCAATGGCCGGGCAAGATGTGGATCATCTCGCATAAGCCCGTCGCCGTGGCGGCGGGGCTTGGACGCATGGGACTCCATCGCAACGTCATCCATCCCAAATTCGGCAATTTCATTCTGCTCGGCACGGTCGCAATCGACATCGATCTTGAGGCGCGCGCCACGCCGCTCGACTTTAATCCGTGCTTCGAATGCAAGCTCTGCGTCGCCGCCTGTCCGACGGGCGCCATCGCGCCGGACGGACATTTCGACTTTGGCGCCTGCTACACTCACAATTACCGCGAGTTCATGGGCGGTTTCGGCGAATGGGCGGAGACGATCGCGGAGTCAAACAGCGCGCGCGCCTATCGCGCGAAAGTCAGCGACGCGGAGACCGTCTCGATGTGGCAGAGCCTCGCCTTCGGTCCGAACTACAAGGCCGCCTATTGCATGGCCGTGTGCCCGGCGGGCTCGGACGTGATCGGCGCCTATCAGGCGGACAAGAAGCGATATCTCAAAGAGATCGTCGATCCGCTGCAGAAGAAAGCCGAGACGGTCTACGTCGTCGCAGACTCCGACGCTGAAGCCTATGTGGCGCGCCGGTTTCCTGGCAAGACGCCAAAACGCGTGGGCGCGACGCTACGTCCCGCAACGATCGATGGCTTCCTCTCCGGCCTGAGACTCGTCTTCCAGCGCGGCAAATCAACCGGTCTCGACGCCGTCTATCACTTCGTCTTCACCGGCTCGGAACGCCGCAGCGCGACGATCGCCATCGCGAACCGGCGGCTTCACGTCGCCGACGGGCTTGGCGGCGAGTCGCGGCTGACCGTGACCGCCGACTCCGAAACCTGGCTGCGCTTCCTGCGCAAGGAAACGAGCCTCGTCTCAGCGCTGCTGCGCGGCAAGATCAGGCTGCGCGGCGATCCGCGCCTGCTGCTCGCCTTTGCGCGCTGCTTTCCAGGCTAAGCGCTATCCCCCATTCGCCTTCGCATGGGCGGCGACGATATCGCGCGCCTGCTTGCCGACGACTTCCGCGAGATGGTCGAAGCGCGCCTGATAAAAGCCCGAGCCGGCGGTCGCCGAGCGCAGCTCGACGATGAGATTGTCCATCTCCGCCTCCGGGATCAGCGTTTCGAGCCTGTCCCAGCCTTCCCAGCCCTCGCGCGGACCGAAGCCCATGATCTGCCCGCGCCGCGCCGAAACGATGCCGGTCGCCCGCGACATGGCGTCGCTCGGCACCAGAATGTCGACCGCGAGCACCGGCTCGAGCAGGATCGGCTCGGCCTTCTCCAAGGCTTCGCTCATGCCGATGCGCGCCGCGGTGCGAAACGCCATGTCGGACGAATCGACGGTATGATAGGAGCCGTCGGTCAGGATCGCTTCGACATCGACGACCGGGAAGCCCAGCGGCCCGTGCAATAGAGCGTCCTGACAGCCGGCCTCGACGGAGGAGAAATATTGCCTGGGCACGGAGCCGCCATGGACGCGCTCGCTGAAGGCGAATCCTTCGCCGCGGCTGCGCGGCGCAATCTCCAGCACGACGTCGCCGAACTGGCCGTGCCCGCCCGACTGCTTCTTGTGGCGGCCGCGAATAGTGACCTTATGGCGGATCGTTTCGCGATAGGCGACCGACGGCTTTGAAGATTCGACCGCGACATTGAAGCGCGAAGCGAGGCGTTCGAGCGCGACGCGCAGATGCATTTCTCCCTGGCCGAAGAGCTTGATCTGCGACAGCTCCTGATCATGGACAAAGACCAGCGAGGGATCCTCTTCGATGAGCTTGCCCATCGCCGCGGCGAGCCGCATCTCGTCCTTCCGGTCCTTAACATTGAGCGCCAGGGCATGTACCGGATCGGGAATTTGCGCGCGAGTCGCCTTCAAATCCTCTGCGCCCGTACGGGCGTCGGCGACGATCGTGTCGCCGGTCTGCGCATGATCGAGACGCCCGAGAGCGACAACGTCTCCGGTCTTCGCTTCCGTCGTCTTGCTGTTCGCCGCGCCCATCAAGCGAGACATGCCGGAGATGCGATCCTCTCCCTGCGGCGAAGCGACGGTGCTCCCGTCCGCAATGGCGCCGCGCAGCACGCGCGCGACCGACAGTTTGCCGCCGTGCGGGGTGTGAATCGTGCGGAAGACGCGGGCGAGCGCCGGGCCGCTGTCGCCGACGCCGAGCCGCGCGCGGGTCGCGTCGATCCCCGGCGCCTCATGGCGGAGCGCTTTTAACAGCCGCGTGACGCCGGCCCCCCGTTCGGCCGACCCGATGAACAGCGGCGCGACCAGCCCGGCGCGCAGCTCCTTGGTGAGATCGTCGAAAACCTGATCGCGCGGCGGCTCGATGTCGGAAATCAGCTCCTCCATCAGCGCGTCGTCATAATCTGCAAGGCGCTCCAGCATCGAATAGCGCGCCTCCTTCTCGGTCGCGGCGTCCCCCTTGGGAATGTCGATCACCTCTGACGGCGCGTGTTCGCGGTAGACGAAGGCGCGCTCCAGCGCGAGATCGATGAAGCCGACCGCGACGCCATTGTTCCAGATCGGAATCTGCCGCAGCAGCAGCGGCGTGCGCGACGCCGGCTGGAGAATGTTCAGCGCCTCGCGCACGTCGATCGTCGCGGCGTCGATCTTGTTGAGGAAAATATAATGCGGCGCGCCGAACTCCTCAAGCTGGCGCAAAATGAGCTGCAGCGCTGGAATCTTGCGCGGATCGGCCTCGCACACGACGACGGCCGCGTCGACCAGGGGCAGGATGTTGCGCGATTCATGGGCGAATTCGACGGAGCCCGGAAGATCGACGAACGTATAGCGATCGCCCATATAGTCGACGGTCGCTAAATTGGATTCGACGCTCATCTGATGGGCTCGGGCTTCCGGACTTGAATCGCCGACGCTCGCGCCCGCGGCGACGGCGCCCTGGCGCGGAATCGCGCCGACATGGGCGAGAATGGCCTCCAAAAGGGAGGTTTTGCCGCATTGAAAAGGGCCCGCCAGCGCAATCAGCCGGGGGCCCTGTGCTCTCGCCTCGTGCGAATGCGCTCCTTGGGACGACGCTTGGGACGTTATTTGGCCCATCACTCCCTCCTTATCGGTCGGAGCCTGATTTATCCGGCCCCGTTAGCTCATGGTTTCACCATGCGGCGGCGAGCGCAAGACGGCCCCCCTCGAAGTCTCGCCGCGCCCGGCGCTTCCACGGCCGCCGAAAGCGCGTTAGAAGGCGCGACCGATCCGTCAACGGAGCTATTATGCGCCCCAGCAAACGCGCGCCCGACGAGATGCGCCAGGTGAGTTTCGAGCGAGGCGTCGCCCGCTACGCCGAGGGCTCCTGCCTCGTAAAATTCGGCAATACGCAGGTGCTCTGCGCGGCGTCGCTCGAAGACAAGCCGCCGCCATGGCTGCGCGGCCAGGGCCGCGGCTGGGTGACAGCCGAATATTCCATGCTGCCGCGCGCCACCCATACCCGCACGCGGCGCGAGGCGGCCGCCGGCAGGCTCTCTGGACGCACCCAGGAAATTCAGCGCCTCATCGGCCGTTCGCTGCGCGCCGTCACTAATCTGCCGGCCCTCGGCGAGCGGCAGATCGTCGTCGACTGCGACGTGATCCAGGCCGACGGGGGCACCCGCACGGCGTCGATCACCGGCGCCTGGCTGGCGCTGCATGACTGCTTCGACTGGATGCGGTCGCGCTCCATCGTCAAGGAAAGCCCGCTGCGCGATCACGTCGCCGCGGTGTCCTGCGGCATTTTCAACGCGACGCCGGTAATCGACCTCGATTACGCCGAAGACTCGACGGCCGCGACCGACGCCAATTTCGTCATGACCGGCTCAGGCGGCCTCGTCGAAATTCAGGCGACGGCGGAAGTCGCTGTTTTTTCGCAGGATGAACTCGCGGCCATGCTGGCGCTCGCCCAAAATGGCGTCGCTGACCTTGTCGCCTTGCAGAAAGCGGCGCTCGCTTGAGCGAACGGCGCAGGTCAGCGCTTTATGCCGCCGCCGGCGGCGGCTTGATCGGCTGCGGATCCGTCTCCAGCAGCGCATAAAGCAAATGGTCGCGCCACTGGCCGTTGATATTGAGATAGGAGCGCGCATAGCCCTCCTGTTTGAAGCCGACGCGCTCCAGCAGTCTTTTGGAAGGTTCGTTGTTCGGCAAGCAGGCCGCCTCGACGCGATGGAAGCCGCGCTTTTCGAAGGCATAGGCGCAGGCGGCGCGAACGGCGCGGGTCATGTGGCCCTTGCCCGCGTAGGGCTCGCCCATCCAATAGCCGAGCGTCGCCGCTTGCGACACGCCGCGCCGGACATGTCCGAAGGACAGGCCGCCCATCAGCGCGTCGTCCTCGTCGCGAAAGATGAAAAAGGAATAGGCTTCGTCGCGCGCCATTTCCTCGGCGTGACGGCGCACGCGAAAGCGAAAGCTCGCCCGCGTCAGGTCGTCGATTGGCCAGAGCGGCTCCCATGGGGTCAGGAAGGAGCGGCTCTTCTCGCGCAGTTCCGCCCATTCGACGTAATCGCGCATTTCCGACGCGCGCAGATAAAGGCCTTCGCCTTTGATCTGCAGGTCGCGGCGTCCGATTACGCTAAAGATCGCCATCGTGCTCCTTGCCAAGACCTATCAGCTCTTCGCCGCGCGCGCGTGCTGCAAAATGAATTCGGCGATTCGCGCGCCGTCATTTTCAAGAATCGTGAATCGTTCTGGCGCGTCAAGGCGCGTCGCGATATTTTCGGGCGGCTGTGGACGCAGCCCGATGGCGCGCTCGATGGCGTCCGGAAACTTCGCCGGATGCGCGGTCGATAGCGCGACGACGGGCGTCGCCGGATTTTTTGCGAGCCGCGCGCGCGCCGCGCTCACGCCGGTCGCCGTATGCGGATCGAGCACATAGCCGGTCGCGCGCCAGGTGCGACGAATCTCATCCGTGGTTTCGGTTTCGTCGACTGATTGCGCGTCGAATTCGGCGCGGATGGCGGCGAGCGACTCGGATGGAATGTCGAAAGCTCCCGATTGATCGAGCGAAGCGAATGCGGCGCGGACCGCGGCGGGATCGCGTCCCGCCGCATCGAACAATAAGCGCTCGAAGTTAGACGAGAGCTGAATGTCCATCGACGGCGACTGAGTCGGCGTCACGCCGCGCGGCTCGTAACGTCCGCGCGCGAGCGCGCGCGCCAGAATGTCATTGGCGTTGGTGGCGACAAGGAGTCTATCGATCGGGAGACCCATGCGCTTGGCGACATAGCCGGCGAGCACGTCGCCGAAATTCCCTGTCGGCACGGCAAAGGAAATATGCCGATGCGGCGCGCCAAGAGCGACGGCGCTGGTAAAATAATAGACGGTCTGCGCGACGATGCGCGCCCAGTTGATCGAGTTGACGCCGGCCAATCCGACCCGCGTTCGAAACGCGGCGTCGCGAAACAGCCGCTTCAAAATCGTCTGGGCGTCGTCAAACGAGCCTTGCAGCGCGATCGTATGAACATTGTCGTCGTCGACCGTGGTCATCTGCTTGCGCTGCACGTCGGAAACCCGGCCGTGCGGAAACAGGATGAAGACGTCGACGCGATCCAGTCCCCTGAACGCCTCGATCGCAGCGGCGCCCGTGTCGCCGGAAGTGGCGCCGACAATGGTGGCGCGCAGATTTCTCTTTTCAAGCACATGATTCATCATGCGCCCGAGGAGCTGCATCGCCAGATCCTTGAAGGCGAGGGTCGGCCCGTGGAAAAGTTCGAGCACAAAGAGATTGTCGTCGACCTGCGTCAGCGGCGCGATCGCGCGATGACGGAATCCGCCATAGGCGCCCGCCGTCTGCGCCCGCAGAATGTCGGGTGAAAAGGTGTCGCTGAGATAAGGCGCGATCAGCCGCGCCGTCGCTTCGGCGTAAGGGAGCCCGGCGAGCGCGGCGATGTCGGACGGCGCCACGCGCGGATAGGCGAGCGGCGTATAAAGCCCGCCGTCGGTCGCAAGACCGGCGAGCAGAACATCGTCGAAGCCAAGCTGGGCGGCCTCGCCGCGCGTTGACAGATAGCGCAAGCCTTGATCCATCGATGCGGAGCGCGCGCCGTTCGCGACGCGCAAGTCAGTGCGCCTTTTCATAGCATATTCGCGCGCGCTGCAAGCCGAGGCTACCGCTCTTTCGATACGTCCGCGCCTGCGAGGACGCCGCGCGCATAAAGCACGAAAATCGCCAGAAGCGCGAGCGACAGGCCGAACCAGGTGACGGCGTAGGAGAAATGATTGTTGACGATCGTCGGGACGCCGCCTAGCGGGCGCGGCCAGTCAGACGCCGTTGCGGGAGCGGCGTCGATCACAAGCGCGAAAGGCGCGGCGTTTGCTAAGCCGAGAGCGACGGCGATCGCCGCGGGATCGCGCGCATAGAAGACGCCCTTGTCGGGTTCGTCCGCCGGCGTGAAGGGGTTGCGTCGCTCCGGCGCGCGCAGCAGCCCGACGAGCGTCGCTTCGCCGGAAGGGGCTGCGCGCAAAGCGGCTGCGCCTGTCTTCGACGCTGGAAGAAATCCGCGGTCGACCAGCACGACGCCGCCGCCCGAGAGGGCGAAAGGCGTGAGCAGCCAGTAGCCCGGCTCCGGGCTTGCGCCCTCTGGCGGCGCGGCGAATATG
This sequence comes from Alphaproteobacteria bacterium, assembly GCA_016869555.1. Taxonomy (GTDB): domain Bacteria; phylum Pseudomonadota; class Alphaproteobacteria; order Rhizobiales; family Beijerinckiaceae; genus Methylocystis. Next base: position 13,827 of record VGDY01000026.1, read on the forward strand.
AGCGCGTCGCGGCCGCCGGCATAACGCCCCTGCGCGCGCACATGCATGAAGTCATAGTCGTCGGCGCGAAGCGCGGCCCACTCTTGCGGTGCGGGAATCGGTTGCGGCGCTTGCGTCGCGCGCTGTTCGACGCGCGCGATCAGCGCCTCTTTCTCCCGGAGCCGCCGCACCTGCCAAAACCCGAGACTGACCAGCAGAGCAAAAAGTAGCGCGGTCGCAATCGCAGGCCACAGGAGAGCGCGCGCAGAAGGGCTCACGACTGATGGCGGCTTTCTTCAGCCTTGTGGAAATATTGCAGCACGATCAACAGGCCTTTCGCCGGCCGCAAAAGCGCGAGGCAGAGAAAGGCCGACAAAGGCGCAAGGATGGCCGCATGCACCCAATAGGCCGGCTGATAGGTCACCTCGACATACCACAGCACCGCGATGGCGATGAAGCCGACGATCGTCATGACGAAGATCGCCGGGCCGTCGCCCGCGTCGGCGAAGGAGAAATCGAGCCCGCAAACCTCGCATGTCGGCGAGACGGCGAGCAGGCCCTTGATCATGTGTCCCTTGCCGCAGCGCGGACATCTGCCGAGCATTCCGTCGACATAGAGCGATATTGGCGGATAAACGTGATCTTCTGACATATCGGGCCTCCAACGAAAACGGTCACGGGCGCGCCCGTGACCGTCCAATGTTCCTCATTGAGCGGCGCGAGGCGCTATTCCATGACCCCGCCCCAGTTCCCCCACACATAGATGCAAGCGAACAGAAACAGCCAGACCACGTCGACGAAGTGCCAGTACCAGGCGGCGAATTCTAAGCCGAGGTGCTGATCCGCCGTGAAGGCGCCCCTGAAGACGCGCAGCAGGCAGACGATCAGGAAGATCGTGCCGACGATGACGTGGAAACCATGGAAGCCCGTGGCCATGAAGAAGGTCGAGCCGTAATTCGTCGCCGCCGGCTTCGCCGGGTCGAAGGCGAAGGCGAAGGGCGCGTGGAGATATTCATAAGCCTGGATCGTCGTGAACAGCAGGCCGAGCGCGATCGTCGCGATCAAACCCTTCTTCAGCGTGTCGCGGTTATTCTCCAAAAGGCCGTGATGGGCCCAGGTCAGAGTCGCGCCGGAGCTGAGCAGAATGAGGGTGTTGAGCAGCGGCAGCTTCCAGGGGCTCAAAACCTCGACGCCCTTCGGCGGCCAGATGCCCTGGAACAATTCGGTGCGCATGACCTGGGCCGCGTCGTCCGGAAAAAGCGACGAATTGAAGAACGCCCAGAACCAGGCGACGAAGAACATCACCTCCGAGAAGATGAACAGGATCATCCCATAGCGATGATGCAGCCGCACGACCGGCGAGTGAAATCCGCCGACGCTCGCTTCATGGATGATGTCGCTCCACCAGGCATACATCACCAGCAAAATCCCGGCGATGCCGACGAAAAACACGATGCCGCCAAAGCTCATGCCGCCGATCGGTTGACCCTTGTGCTGCGCCATCCACATGACCGCGCCGATCGCCGTGATCAGCGCGGCGACCGCGCCCACGATCGGCCACGGACTCGGATCGACCAGATGATAGTCGTGTTCGGGTTTCGCGTGTCCGTCCGCCATCTTTCTCTTCCTTGTCCCTCGGCCGGCGCTGCCGGCCAGTCTCCCTTAAGTTCGCCGCGCGCCAAACTGCGCGGCGCCTCAACTCTTCGGCCTTGCGCCCACCGTCTCGCTCGTCTTTGCAGGAGCGGAGTCCTTGATCGCGAAGAAGGTGTAGGAAAGCGTGATCTCGCGAACGCCGCGCATGCCTTCCTCGCGCTCGAGCGCCGGATCGAGATAGAAAACGACCGGCCATTCCGCGGCCTCATGCGGACCGAGCCGCTTGTCCTCGAAACAGAAACAGGCGACCTTGACGAAGAAGGCGCCGGCCTGGCCGGGCGCGACATTGTATGCCGCCTGTCCGCTCGTCTCGCGATCGGAAAGATTGACGACTTTGTAAAAGACGGTTTTCGTTTCGCCGGTGCGAAGCGACACTTTCGCGACCTCCGGCTCGAAGCGCCATGGCAGATCCCGCGCGACATTGGCGTCGAAGCGCACGGTCAGCACGCGTTCCCCCGGCGTGGTCGGCGTCGCGGCGACATCTATCTTCGGCGTGCCGCCGAAACCCGTCGCCGCGCAAAACGCCCTGTACAGCGGAACCGAAGCGAAAGACAGAACGAGCATCGCCGTCGCGCCGACGATCAGCGCCGCCGCGATCAGCCGCGGGCGATGGCGCGAATGCGGTGCTGGCGCGCTCATGGCTTCATATCGTCCGGTTGATGATGGCGGCGCCGAACTTCACGATGGTGACGGCGTAGAACAGCACGGCGAGCAGGGCGATCGTCGCGCCGATGGCGATATTGCGCTGGCGGCGGCTCCGCGCCTGCTCTTTGGTCAGGACGACGCCCGGTCCGCCGAATGCGTCGCGGTGGTCCTTCAACTTGTCGCCTGCGTCGGTCATGTCCTTCACCATTCGCTTGGCCGTTCAGATCAGCGCGAAAACATGCGCCGTCTGCTCGACGACGAGCGCCAGGAACAGCACGAAGAGATAGAGGATCGAGAACAGAAACATCCGGCGCGCCGCGACGCGGGCCGCCTCGCCTTCGCGCGTCTTGAACACCGCCGCCGCCGCGGCGACGAGCGCAATGCCGAAGCCGATCGAAATGACCCCGTAGGCGAGCGAAGCGAAGCCCAGCAGCCATGGCGCGACGCCAAGCGGCGCGAGCGCCAGAGCGTAGATCAGGATTTCAAGACGGGTGCGGTCTTCCCCGGCGACATTGGGCAGCATCGGCACGCCGGCGCAGCCGTATTCCTCGCTTTTCAGCAAGGCGAGCGACCAGAAATGCGGCGGCGTCCAGATGAAGATGATCGCAAACAGCACGACGCTGGCGAGATTGATCTCGCCGGTCGCGGCGGCGTAGCCGACCATCGGCGGAAGCGCGCCGGCGGCGCCGCCAATCACGATGTTCATCGGAGTCCAGCGCTTCAGCCACATCGTATAGATCACGACATAGAAGAAGATGGTGAAGGCGAGCAGCGACGCCGCAACCCAGTTCGCGACATAGCCGAGCGTGAAGACCGAGAGCGCCGCGAGAACGAGGCCGAAGGCGAGCGCCGACTCGGGATCGAGCCGGCCAGCGGGGATCGGGCGCTTGCGCGTGCGCGTCATGAGAGCGTCGATGTCGGCGTCGTACCACATGTTGAGCGCGCCGGAGGCGCCGGCGCCGACGGCGATCGCGAGGAGCGAGGCAAAGCCGATCAGCGGATGCGGCGGCGTCGGCGCGAGCAACAGGCCGGCAAGCGCGGTGAACACCACGAGCGACATCACCCGCGGCTTGAGCAGCGCGAAATAGTCCGAAGGCGCCGCGACCGAAATGCGCGGAGCCTGTTCGTCATGCAGATAGGATGCGTCGCTCATGGCGTTTCACTTTCGAACCTGTCGGCCGATACATTTGCTCAGCGCAGCGTCCGCATCATCGCTCGCCGGCGGCATGGCCGGCGCGAATTTCTCCGCGCCGGCGTTTGGTTTCGTTACCGGCCCGACCCGCTGATGCGCGGCAGGACCTGAAACTGATGGAACGGCGGCGGAGAGGGCAGAGTCCACTCCAGCGTCGTCGCCCCGACGCCCCAGGGATTGGCGCCGGCCAGCCGCTTCTTCATGAAGGCGTCGATGATCACGTAGAACCAGACGATCAGCGAGAGCGTGACGAAGATCATGCCGAAGGACGACACCATGTTCCACAGCGCGTAAGCGTCGGGATAGTCGATGTAGCGGCGCGGCATCCCGCCCAGGCCGAGGAAGTGCTGCGGGAAGAAGACGATGTTGACGCCAATGAACAGCAGCCAGAAGTTCGCCTTGGCCAAAGTCTCCGAATACATGTAGCCGCTCATCTTGGGGAACCAGTAATAGAATCCCGCATAGAGCGCGAAGACCGCGCCGAGCGACAGCGTGTAATGGAAGTGGGCGACGACGTAGTAGCCCTCATGGAACTGCTTGTCGGCGCTGGCGTTGGCGAGCACGACGCCGGTGATGCCGCCCATCGTGAACACGAAAATGAAGCCGATCGCCCAGACCATTGGCGCGCGGAACGAGATCGAACCGCCCCACATCGTCGCGATCCAGGAGAAAATCTTGATGCCGGTCGGCACCGCGATCACCATCGTCGCCAACGTGAAGTAGCGCTGGGCGTTGAGCGACATGCCGACCGTATACATGTGGTGCGCCCACACGATGCTGCCGAGCACGCCGATCGAAACCATCGCATAGGCCATGCCGAGATAGCCGAACACCGGCTTCTTCGAGAAGGTCGACACCACCTGGCTGATGATGCCGAAGCCCGGAAGAATAACGATGTAAACTTCCGGATGGCCGAAGAACCACAGCAGGTGCTGGAACAGCAGCGGATCGCCGCCGCCCGCCGGGTCATAGAACATCGTGCCGAAATTGCGGTCGGTGAGCAGCATCGTCACGCAGCCGGCGAGCACCGGCAGCACGAGCAGCAGCAGAAAGGCCGTCACCAGCATCGACCATACGAACAGCGGCATCTTGTGCAGCGTCATGCCGGGGGCGCGCATGTTGAAGATCGTGGTGATGAAGTTGATCGCGCCGAGGATCGACGACGCGCCGGCGAGATGCAGCGCCAGAATCACGAAATCCATCGCCGGGCCGGGCGTGCCGGTGTTCGACGACAGCGGCGGATAGAACGTCCACCCGCCGCCGAAGCCCTTCATGCCCGGCGCGCCCTCGACGAACATCGAAATGACGGCGAGAACGAGCGCAGCGACGAGGAGCCAGAACGAGATGTTGTTGAGGCGCGGAAACGCCATGTCAGGCGCGCCGATCATGATCGGCACGAACCAATTGCCGAAGCCGCCGATGAGAATGGGCATGGCCATGAAGAAGATCATGAGCACGCCATGCACCGTGATGAACACGTTGTAGAGATTCTTGCCGGCGTCCAGCGCCATCGACGGATCGGCGCCGTGCAGGACTTCAGCCAGCCCCGGAAAAATCTGTATGCCCGGATAGGCGAGTTCGAGCCTCATGGCGAGCGACAGCAGGAAGCCGACGACGCCGCCGATCGAACCGAGAATGATGTATAGCGTGCCGATGTCCTTGTGATTGGTGGAGAAGAGGAAGCGGCGCAAACCCCTCGGATGATCATGCGCTCCAACCGTCGTCGAACTCGCCATCGTCATGTTCCTTAGAAAGACTTGTGTATTCCGTTGCGTCCCGTTTCGGCGCCCGTTCAGCGGCTATCGGCGGCGATCCGCACCCGCGCGCCGGCGCCGGCGAACTTCTGCTTCGATTGGGCGAGCCACTCGTTGTATTTCTCGCGGCTGACCGCGCGGATCACGATCGGCATAAAGGCGTGGTCCTTGCCGCAGATGAAGAAGCACTGGCCGTAATAGACGCCTTCCTTCTCGACCTTGAACCATGTCTGGTTCAAACGGCCGGGGATCGCGTCCATGCGAACGCCGAACGACGGAACGCCAAACGCGTGGATGACGTCGTTCGACGTGATATGGACGGCGATGACTTCATTGACCGGCACCAGGGCTTCATTGTCGACCGCCAGCAGACGAAGCTCGCCGGGCTGGAGTTCGGATTCTGGCTTCATCATTTGATCGAAGCCGAAGCCGCCGCCCTGGTCCTCCGGATATTTATACGACCAATACCACTGGTTTCCCGTCACTTTGATCGTGACCGACGCCTCCGGCACCTCGACCTGCTGCGCCAGCAGCCGCAACGACGGGACGGAGATGAACAGCAGGATAAGGACTGGAATCAGGGTCCAGATAATTTCGAGCGGCGTATTATGCGTCAGTTTCGAGGGAATGGGGTTCGCCTGCTCATTGAAGCGATAGCAGACATAGATCAGCAGACCCAGAACGAAGAGCGCGATGAACGAAATGATCGGCATCAGCACCATATTATATAGCTGCTGAGTCCCCAGGCCGACCGGGGTGACCATGTTTGGAAGGCCGAGGCCGCCCGGGACGGGCTGACCTTCAGCCTGCGCGAGAGCGACGCCGGCGCACAAAATCGCGGGAATCGCCGCTGCGGCCGCCCATGCGCCGCGCGTCAGCATCTGTCGATTGACGTTAAACATCAAAGCTGCCTTCTTTCGAACCCTTCGCCTGCCAGTCATTGTTCTTCTTGTGATTTCCGCGCGCAGCCTGCCCAAAGCCCGCCCCGCTCGGTAGTCGGCCGGTTCAATCACAAACCGCCGTTCGGCGCAATTGTTTGCAACGCCACATTCTGCAGACAAATCGTCGCGCCAAAGCCTTTGCCAAACAATGCGGCGTGCGCGTCTGTGACCTTGACAGTTGAAGTCCATTTGATAGGCAACGGCAGGTCGTGTCGGAGGCGCGCGGCGACCGGCCGCTTTTCCTGTGACGCTGAATTGGAACGGGCGCGGCGCCGTCTTCCAGGAGATAGAATGAAGCCATCGCGCGTTGCAAAACTTGGGCCCCTGATGCGACATCGGGTCGCGGCGGCCGGAGCGGCGATTTTGTGCGGCCTCGCCGCAGGCTCGAACCTTGCGCAGGCCGCCGCGGTCAGAGCCAAATTCGGCGACTGGGAAATGCGCTGTGAAACGCCGGCGGGAGCCGCCGCCGAGCAATGCGCGCTGGTGCAAAGGCTCATCGCCGAGGACAACGCCGACATTTTTCTCGTCGTCCAGGTGCTGAAGACGAGCGACGGCAAGAGCCGATTGCTGCGCGTGATCGCGCCGCTCGGCGTGCTTCTGCCCAACGGGCTCGGATTGAAGATCGATCAGACCGACATCGGGCGCGCCGGCTTCGTCAAATGCCTGCCGTCGGGCTGCGTCGCCGACGTGACGATGGACGACAAGCTGATCGATCAGTTGAAGAGCGGCAAGCTCGCCACTTTCATCATTCATCAGGTTCCGGAAGAAGGCATCGGCCTGCCGCTGACTCTGCAGGGATTCAAGGATGGATTCGCAAAGCTGCCGTAACATTTTCGCCTATGGCCCGACGGGCAAGTCCATGACGTCTGGGCGGCCCAAGCGCCTCGCCATCGCGCTTGCGGCGTCGATTGCGCTGACGCCCGCGGCTGTCGCGGCTTTAGAACTGCCCAAGCTCCGCGTGCCGGGCATTTTCGGCGGCGAACAGAAAGAAGGCGAACCGCCGCCCGCCGGGGCGACGCCCGACTGTCCCGAAGTGTTCATCGAAAGCGGCGCGGCCATGGTGCGTTCGCCGCCCGACGCCGACGCCGCCAATGTGCGCTACCAGCTTTCGCTCGGCGAAACCGCGCGCCAATGCATTATCGACGGCGACCATCTGACGATCAAAGTGGGAATCGAAGGTTCAGCCGTGCTCGGAGCGGCGGGCCAGCCCGGCGTCTTTGGCGCCAATCTGCGGGTGGCGATTCGGCGTCAGAAGGACGATACGCTCGTCGCCTCGAAAATCTATCGCATCAGCGCGTCGATCGCCAAAGGGGGAACCCGCAGCGAATTCCAGGTGATCGCCGATCCGTTCACCGTGCCGGTGATGAGCCCGCGCGCGCAGGACGATTACGAAATCCTCGTCGGCTTCACCCAGGGCGCCGACAAGCCCGCCGTCGAGAAAAAGCGCCGCGGCGGATAGGGCGCCGCGGCCGATCAGTGAGCGAGCGACTTCAATTCCTTGATGCCGTCGGCGACAAAATCCTTGCCGGCGGCCGCGCCGCTCGAGAGCGCGCGCTCGGCGATCTTGACCGCGGCGTCGGCCGCGGCGGCGCGCACTTCGGCCGAAGCCTGCGCCTCCGCCTGAGCGATTTTCTGCTCGACCTGCTTGACGCTGCGCGCCATGAATTCATCGAGCCGGCGACGGCCTTCGGCGGCGACCATCTCCGCCTCCTCCTTCGCCTGCGCGACGATGGCCTTGGCCTCGGCTTCCGCCTCCGCGCGCTTCTGCTCGAAGGAGGCGAGCAGCGCCTCGGCTTCATGACGCAGACGTTCGGCCTCGGCGAGTTCGCCCTTGATGCGGTTGATGCGCGCGTCGAGGAGCGCCGTGAATTTCGAATGCGCGCCGACCCACAGCATCACGAGAACGAAGATCGTAAAGCCGACCGCGACGTAGAATTCCGCGTCGAAATGCATTGATCGTCTCCTCAGTGCGACGACGTCGCGCCATCCTTGGCGAGCGCGGCCTGGTCGATTTTGGCGCCGGTGAGCTTCTCGACGATGGCGGCGGCGGCGTCGACGGCGATCTGCTCGACATTGCCGAGCGCCGTCGTCTTGGCGCTCGCGATGCGCTCGTCGGCGGCGCGGATTTTCTCGCCCGCTTGCGATTCGGCGATCGTGCGCTGGCTTGCGGTCTCCGCCGCGATTCGGTTCTGCGCGTCGCGGCCGATGGCTTGCGCCTCCTCGCGGCGGCGGCGAAGATTCTCGTCATTCGCCGCGGCGGCGGCTTGCGCCTTCGACTGCATCTCGCGCGCCGCGCCGAGATCGGCGGCGATTTTTGCGCCGCGGTTTTCGATGATGCCGCCGACGCGCGGCAGCGCGATGCGCGACATCAGCACGTAGAGCAGTCCGAAAATGATGACGAGCCAGAAAATCTGCGGCGCGAAATTTTCCGTCTGGAAGGGCGGAAAGGCGCCCTCGTGATGCGCCTCGCCGGCGCCGACGGACTCATGCGTCGTTTGCTCGCCCTCGGCGGCGAAAGCGGAAGAAAAGATCGCCATGGACATGATCCAAGTCTCGGAACTAGGCCGCGCGATCCTGGCGCGGCGCATAAGCGCTGGAAAACGAGCGTCCGGCCGCAAGGCCGGACGCGAAACGTCACTGCTTCAGGAAGAGCAGGATTGCGATCAGAAAGGCGAAGATGCCCAGACCTTCGGCAAGCGCCGCGCCGATGATGGCGTTGGTGAACTGGGAGGCGGCCGCCGACGGATTGCGCAGCGCGCCGTTGACGAAATTGCCGAAGATGATGCCGACGCCGATCGCCGCGGCGCCGGTGCCGATCGCCGCCAGTCCGGCGCCGACGAGTTGCATTTCTGACATATCCTACTCCTGCTGAATGGGGCGACGTTTATTGTTCGATTTTTATCAGTGGCCCGGGTGAATTGCGTCGTTCAGATAGACGCATGTGAGAACGCTGAAGACGAAGGCCTGCAGACAGGCGACGAGCAGTTCGAGCGCATAGAGCGCGACGATGGCGAGAAGCGGGATCGGCGCAAGCGCCGCCCAGACGCCGGCGCCGAGCAGCATCACCACGAAGCCGCCGAACACCGCCAGCGTGATGTGGCCGGCGAGAATATTGGCGAAGAGACGGACGGAGAGCGACACCGGCCGCGACAGGAAGGAGATGATCTCGATCGGCACCAGCACGACGAGCACGGGCAGCGGCACGCCATGCGGCACGAACAGGTTGAGAAAGCCGAAGCCGTGGCGATAGAGGCCGTAAAGAACCACGAGCGAGATCACCACCACCGCGAAGGCGAAGGTGACGACGATCTGGCTGGTCACCGAATAGGTATAGGGAATGAGCCCGATCAGATTGGCGATGAGGATGAAGGAGAACAGCGTGAAGACGAAGGGGAAGAACTTCATCCCTTCCGTACCGGCGGTCTGGCGCACCATGCCGGCGACGAATTCATAAAGCATCTCGGCCATCGCCTGCACGCGGCCCGGCACGATCGCCTTCTTCGAGGTCGCCAGAATCATCAGCGCGACGACGCCGAGCGCGGCGAGTAGCATAAACAGAGAGGCGTTGGTGAAGGACGTCTCGACGCCGTTGATTTCGAAAGGCCACAGCCGATGCAGTTCGAATTGCTCGATCGGGTTGGGCTTTTCGGCTGCTTCTTCCGGATTCATCGTTCTTTCCGGGCGTCGCCGCCCGGCCCCGCTTCAAGCGCTGCGACGCGCCGTCATGTTCCTTCGTCTTCGCCCGGCGCTTTCGGCTTCGCCACGCGATAGACGTTCCAAAATCCCGCCGCGACGCCCAGTCCCAGCATCACGATCAGGAGCCACGGCGCCGTGCCAAGCCACTTGTCCGCCTGCCAGCCGATCAGCGCGCTGACCAACACCGCCCCGACGAATTCGGAGAAGGCGTTGAGCCCCACGCGCATCGCGCGCGTAAACCCCTTGCGCTCCGTCCGCGGCGCGACTTCGGCGGCCTTCTCTTCGTCGACCTTGCGCAAGGCCGCGTTGAGCTTTTCGAGCCGCGCGTTGAGCGCCGCGCGCTCCGCGTCTTCCTCGTCCTCGTCGCTCATCGGCGTTTTCGCCTCGCCTATCGCGCCACGCGCAAAATTTAACGATGGCGCGTCGCCGCGCGACGGGAAAGTCGAACCGTTCGGGAGACGGCAAGAAACTCTCAGCCTTGCGGCCAATCCTTTCGAGCCGGGCGCAACATATTTGCGGGCTTTCATTTAGTCAAGGCGAGGCTTTCCAGCGTAACTTATTGTATTTATTTTACATTTGTTAGCATACGGCCATCTGCTGCCGGATCAGGCGCCGCGACGCGTCAAATTGCCGGCGCTGGCGGGTGCGGAACTGTGACAGGGTCAAAATTGTTACGCTTTTATGACGCTAACTCTGAGAACCTTGGGGCCGCTGTTCGCCTTCCTGCTCCTGCTGCTCGCGCCGAGCCTCGCCATCGCCGGCGGCGCGCTGTCGTTTCATTTGCGCTTCGAGGCGCTGCTCGTCGTTTCCCTGCTTTGCGTCGCCGCCTGCGTGCTCGGCGGCTATTCCTTCGCCGAACTCGGCCTCGGGGCGCCGAGAGGCGCGCGCGCCTGGCTGATCTGCGGCGCGATGACCTGCCTTCTGCTGGCGGCGATCGTCGTCGAGGCGCAGTTTCTGGCGCATCCGCATGCGCCGCCGAACTGGATCGCCTTCGCGCCCTTCTATGTGCTGGTGTCGAGCCCCTGCCAGGAAATCGTCTGCCGGTCGATCCCCAAGCTGATCGCCGATCGGCTGCAGATGAGCGGACGCCATTACGTGCTGTTTTCGTCGGCGGTGTTTTCGCTGATGCATGGCGCTTATGGCGATCCGGTTCTGCTCGCCAACACTTTTCTCGCCGGCATCGCGTGGAGCACCGCCTATCTTTTCACGCGCAACGTCTGGCCGCTGACCGCCTCTCACGCCGCCGTCGGCTCCTTCGCCTTCTGGATCGGACTCGCCTGATCGCGACGCGGCCCGGCGCGGAGAGCCGCGCGCAGCAGCAGCCACAGCACGCAGGCGTTGAGCAAATGCCAGACAAAATGCGCGCCGAGCGGAAACATGGGACAGACCGCGCGGTCGATCGTTCGAAAGACCAGCGAAACTGCGAAAAGCAGCGCTGCGGCGGCAAGCGCGCGCGCCGTCTCGCGTTGTCCGCGTGACCAAAGCAGCGCGGCGAAGATCGATAAGGCGCCGAGCGCCGGCAGATAGCCGACCGACCCGTTCAGCGCTTCGATCGTCCCCGCGAAAGATGAGAAGGCGGCGAAGGCGAGGGTGATCGCCGCCGCCAGCGCTATCGGCAGGCGAAAGTAGCGGCGCAGCGCGAGCAGGAAATATCCATAGATGAAAATCGCAATCGGGATCACGTCGAGCAGCATGGCGCCGCGCGTCGCGACTGTATGGAAGATGAAGCTGCCGACGCCGACCGACGCCGTGACGATGATGATCGCAAGCGCGGGATAATCCGCCCCGCCCCGCCTGCGCCAAAGCAGAAAGCCCGCCGCGGCGGCGATAATGAAAGCGAAATTGCTTACCGCATTCGCCGGCTCCGCCCAGAAGGCCGGGCTCTGCCGCTCGCAATAGTCGATTACCGGCGCGCGCCAATCCATCAGCGAGTTCTTGCCGTTTAATTGCTACGCCGCGACGACGGCGCGCCTACGGCAGTCGCTCAAGCGGATCGGCGAATTCAACGCCGAGCGCGGCAAAATGCCTGCCGTTTCGAGTCAGCACCATTGCCGAGTGCGCTTTCGCCGTCGCGGCGATCAAAACATCCGCAAGTCCGGGGTGCTCGCCAGTGGCGATCGCAGCGTCCGACATAGCGCCAGCGACACGCGCGATATCCACGTCGACGACCAGAACGCGATCGCCGAAATCATCCAGAATCGCGTTCAACCAGTTTGTGAGTCGCTCACCCCGCGCCGCTCCGCCGGCACGCATGAGCTTGTTTATTCCCTGCTCAATTTCGAGAATGGTAATGGCGGATAGCAACAGACTGTCTTGGCGGCTTTCGATCCATTTCGCGAAGTCCCCGCTCAGCCGCGGCCGCTCAGGCGCGAGCAAGGAAATGACCGACGTATCCAACAAATAATTCGGGATCACAGATCGACGTCGCGCGGCGGTGAAGGGTTGCGCTCAAAATCCACGCCGCCGGGAAACGACAGGAGATGCTCGGCGAAGCTTCGCGCAGTCGGCGGATAGAGTTTTCGCGCCGCTTCGATGGGCGTCAGCACCGCGACGGCGACGCCGTGGCGCGTAATTGTCGTAGGCCGCCCCTGCGCCGCGTCTTCGACGAGCGCAGAGAGAGTCGCTTTCGCATCTCTGAGCTTTACGGTTTTCATTCATGCCATCTCGTGACTACATGTAGTCACGTACAGGTTTCATCGGCTTCCGTCAACGCGCAGGCGGCGCTTTTCGATTCGATCGCCACCAGCGACGATCTCCACCCTCCCCCTCAAGGCTACGGCATGCACACATCTTCTCTCCGGCACGTTGGCGCGTCCCCTTCTCCCGCTTGCGGGAGAAGGTGGCCCCACGAAGTGGGGTCGGATGAGGGCTTTTCCTCTGCCGACAGAGCGAGGGACTTCGCGCAAATCGCCAAAGAATCGCGCCGGGACGCCGGCCCTCATCCGACCCTCGCTCACGCGAGGGCCACCTTCTCCCACTTCGTGGGAGAAGGAAACGCGCTCAATCGTTCCAGCTCACCGAGGAAAGATGTGTGACTCCCTTAGCGCCTCAAGGGGAGGGTGATTGCGCCTTCTCTCCCGGCAGCGGCGTCGACTCGCCCAGCGTATCGCGCAAATACAGCTTGATTACCGCGACATAGATGACGACCGTCAGCGGCGCGGCGAAAATTGTCGCGCCGAGTCCGAACAGCGTTCCAAACAGCGCGATCGAAATCAGCATCAGCGCCGGCGGCACCCGCACCAATTGCCGCTGAATGAGCGGCATGATCATGTTGCCGTCGAGCTGATGAATGGCGAGATAGGCGAGGATGGTCCAGAGCATCGCATAGGGTCCGATCGTCGCCGCCACCGCGACGGACGGAAAGATCGCCAGAATCGGCCCGATATAGGGGATGAATTCCGAAAGCCCCGATATGGCGCCGAGCGCGAAGGGCGACGGCAGGCCGATCAGCCACACCGCCACGCCCGACATGACGCCCACCGTGATCATTTCGATCATCTGGCCGAGCAGCCAGCGGCGCAGCGCGGTGGCGACATGGCCAAGCGTTTCGCGCGCTCTATGACGCCAGCGCGGCGCGAACAGCAGCGTGAAGCCTTCGCTGTAGAGCTTAGGTTCGCTCGCCAGAAACACGCCGGCGAAAAAGGCGACGAGACCGCCCAGCACCGCCTCGATGCTGACGGTGAAGGACCGTCCGAGCAGGCTCGAGAGCGAAACATTTTCGCTGAAGGATTTCGGCAGATAGTCGGAAAGTCCCGCTCGGCTGATCGCCAGCGAAATGGAATCCGCCGCTTCCTCGGCGCTGCGCAATACGTCGTGAAACTCCGACGCCATGGTGCTGCCGAAGAGATAGAAGGTTCCGCCGATGACCGAGGCGATCAGCAGGCCCGAAAGCGCGAGCGCCAGGCCGCGCGGCAGGCGGAGCTTCAGGAACGGCGTCGCGACGAGATGCATCAGCGTCGCGACGAGCACAGCGCCTGTCGCAAGGACGATGACATTGAACAACAGCCAGACGAGAAACGGCAGGAGCGCGAGCGCGATGAAAATCGCCGAACGCAGAACGAATTCGCTTCTGGTCATTTGAGCTTCGCCCGATCCTGCCGCCAACGCGCCCGGCGAGGGCAAGCGTCCGCGTCTGCAACATTTAGGGCGGTCGACTCAAAACGCTAAGGTCAAGATCTGTCCCAAAGCTCGCTTCCCAGAGCGAAAGCGTTACGCCGAATACCGGAAACGTTGTGCCGCCCTCAACAACGCAGTGCATCCAGAAAAGTACTCAGCTGTCTGGCATCAGTTGCAACTCCAACCTGCGATCTATGCGTTCGACGCTCAACACTTTGACTTTCACCCTATTTTTGAGGGCTAGTTCTGTCCTGCTCGGAAAATCCGGTGGCAACTTGGAGGAATGGATTAAGCCTGTTAAGCCCCCTGATAATTCCACAAACAATCCGAATGGCTCAGAATTCACGATTGTGCCTACATGAATCGATCCGACAGGGAATTTTCGATTTGCCCCAACCCAAGCCGGCTGGGTATTGGCAAGTTCAAACTTCCCAATATTTGACCTAGCAGCCGATAAATCAGTCAAAATGGCTAAGTCATTGTCACTGTGCACGGCTTCATAAGCCGCAACTTCTTTCGTTCGACGAGCTTCCAGTTGCTCCAACAAATCGTCCGCGTTTTCTAACGTAACGCTTGGCAAATAATGCTTTCGTGGATCGGTTATGCGGACGGCTATTTGTCGAGCTACGGACTCGTCATCGAACCAGCTGTCTTCTGACACCGCAGCCAGATAATACTGCTCGCAATATATCTCCAAGTGTACGTGGCCAGCAGGAGCTATAGAAACGAGGTCACTATCTGTAATGTCCTGCTGACGAAAATCCTCACATACGATACAGAAAGCGCGCACGAGATATTCAAGCTCACGTCTGAGCGGACTTTCCTCAATCCCAAAACGGGCCGCATCGTGTCTCAATGCTTCAACGCGTATATATCCTTTAAAGGAACCACTTTGAGGTGAACGCCAGACTTTGGCTAAGAGTTTCAATATAATTAAACGTACAAAAAAATTCGGCCGCCGATCATGCTCATCCGCCCCAAAGAGGTTCTTCAAATATGAAGCATCACTATTATAGTATCTCTGATTTACTCTGAGTAATACATTTGTAACAAGGCTTCTAGGCAATACGTGCTGCCCCTCACTAAGTCGAATCTTGGTAATCTCTTCTGCGCCGATGTGCCCACTTGTGCAAAACTCTAGGAATATCTCAAGAGCTCGCCTCATATTGCGTCCGGACAAGCCAACAATCAAACGCCGAACGTGCAAATCATGCTCAAAAATAGAGCGTAGAATAGAAGATAGATAATATCCTTGGTCAGAAGCCGGATATTCTACTCGGACGCCGTTCGATAGGTTGTAACTGAGCGTTCGCTGGCCACTACGCGTAAGCTCACGAAGGGCGAGATTTATCCGACTAAACAATATCTTCTGAAAAAGAGGGGGCTCTATCCGGAAAACTAGGTCCTTTAGCGCAGTGTCTAACGGAGGTTCGTTCCGATGATTGTCGTATGTCTCCTCTCGCAAGGGAAGCATCACTAGCCCCCTGAACTCTCGCTGCAGCCACTGCGCAGCCTCAAACATAAGTAGCTGCTCTTCACGCAAGCGTTTATCCGAGTTATCTAACACTATTACTAGCAACCGCCCTTTTTCTGTAGAGCAGTATCTCGTTAGGTTCGTAGCGAATACATGCCTGTCTCCATTCAGTTCAGCGAGCTTGTCGGCGAGTTTTGTATCAAACAAACCCGGCGTAGATTGGTAAAGCCGACCAACTCCCTTCCTAACCCGTCTTATTCACCGAGGGCCTGATTTTGGGCTGGCGAGTGTGGTGTAAGATACTGATTTAGTGTATGGATTGGTTGCTGACGCCGATCCGTTCACGCCATCGCATCGAAGCCACACCCGCCATGC